>JAJDJJ010000149.1 GCA_030267125.1 Bacteroidales bacterium OttesenSCG-928-B11 | reverse complement strand
GATGCTTTCAAACGGTTGTCTCCCACTTTGCACCTGAAATATTATGAAATGCCGCCATTACCTAAGCCAATGTGTAATGCCGATGGCACTTCTGTAATAGTCCAACTGCATTGTGCTAAACAGAAGTACCATACTTTTTCTTACTTTTGCCCCAAATTTCAAAACCATGCATCTGAACCTGAAAGGAAAGTTAGTGTCACTGGATTCTCCGTTGGTGATGGGGATTGTGAACTATACCGAGGATTCGTTCTATGACGGCGGCCGCTATTTTTCGGAAGATAAATTAATGGAAAAGATTAAGCAGCAAGTGCTGGAGGGCGCGGATATTATCGATATCGGAGCGGTTTCCACCCGGCCGGGTGCGGCAGATATCTCGGAACAAGAGGAGTGTGACCGGATCGGACATCTCCTTGCTATTCTGAATGCCCATTTCCCGGATGTGTTAGTCTCCGTAGATACGTGGCGTGCGGCGGTGGCAGAAATGGCCGTTTGCAACGGAGCAGCCATGATCAACGATGTTTCCGGTGGAACATTCGACGACAGGATGATCCCGGCAATAGGTAAATTGAAAGTGCCTTACTGCCTGATGCATACACCCGCAAAACCCGATGTAATGCAACAAGAACAACACACGGCATACGATTCGATGATTTCGGATATTATTCGGTTTTTTGGAGAGCAGTTGGCAAAGTTGAAAGCTGTTGGTGTCAATGATGTGATACTTGATCCCGGATTCGGTTTTGGAAAGACGTTGGAACAGAACTATTTGTTGATGAAGAATCTCTCGGCTTTCGCGGATTTCCATTTGCCGTTATTGGTAGGTGTATCCCGAAAATCGATGATATATAACCAATTGAAAACCAATCCGGATGGTGCGCTGACCGGTACAATAGCACTTCATGCCATTGCTTTGTTGAACGGGGCAAACATCCTCCGCGTACACGATGTTAAGGCAGCGCGGGAGACAGTGGCTATTGTCGAAGCAGTGAAGTGATGATTGATAAAATGAAAGATAAACAATACCCAAACTCGCTGCGTATCGCTTGTTGATGAAATTTTGAAATTTATGAAAAAGCAAACCTTGTTAACCCTTTATTTAGTGCTTGTTGCCGGCGTTTTGTCTGCACAGGTTCCGGTGGGGTATTATAATACAGCTGCGGGAAAAGGCGGACGGAGTTTGCAAATCGCCCTCTTCGAGATCATCGACAATCACCAATCACAGAGTTACAGCGGGCTGTGGAACTGCTTTTATACTACGGATGTGCGTGATGATGGTTTCGTATGGGATATCTATTCCGATATTCCCGGCGGTACGCCACCTTACCTCTACACATTCGGCAACGACCAGTGTGGCAACTATTCAAGTGAGGGTGATTGTTACAACCGCGAACATTCGATGCCGAAAAGCTGGTTTAATGACGCATCTCCCATGTACACGGATCTTTTCCATATCTATCCTACGGATGGTGCGGTGAACGGACGACGAAGTAATTTTCCCTACGGTGAGGTGAACAATTCCAGCTGGACTTCCCGAAACGGTTCCAAGCTCGGGTCTTGTTCCACGCCCGGCTATAGCGGCACGGTTTTCGAACCCATTGATGAATACAAAGGAGATTTGGCCCGAACTTATCTATACATGTGTACAAGGTATTTTGATGAAAAACTGGATTACGAAAACGGGTCGTATATGTTAGAGGGTTCACAGTTTAAACCATGGGCATTAGCCCTGCTGCTCAGCTGGCATGAAGCCGATCCTGTGAGCCAAAAGGAGATCGACCGAAACAAGGCCATCTACAACATACAGCGAAATAGAAATCCTTTCATCGATTATCCGGAGTTGGCGGGAAAGATTTTTGGAGCGGATTCGGTCAATGTGTTCACTCCTAACGGTGTAAAGGCGTATGAAGAAAAATGTTTTACGGTCGCTCCCAACCCGGCAAAGGAGATCTTAGTTATCAGATCAGATAATGAATATGTTGACCATGTATTGATTGTGGATATGTTGGGAAGAGAGATGTTTTCTGAGCAAATAGAAACACAAGGAGATTTCTCAATAGATCTGTCAGCATTTAGCCCAGGATTGTATTTCATTCAAATAAGCAATAAAAAAGGAAAAGAAACCCATAAAATCGTGAAAATTTAACAGATGACAAAAATACGTATTACCAAACAGTTTACTTTTGAGATGGCGCATGCCCTACACGGCTATGATGGTTTGTGTAGAAATATCCACGGTCACTCTTACCATTTCGATGTGACGTTGATCGGCTCTCCGATCCAAGATGTCGCTTCTCCGAAATATGGAATGATTATGGATTTTGGTGATTTGAAACGGTTGGTAAATGAAGAAATTATTGGGGGGTATGATCATGCGCTGTTGCTATGCGAACAAAATGATAGCACGTTGATAGAAACACTACGGCAACATTTCGAGAAGATCGTTTTGGTTCCTTTTCAGCCCACCACTGAAAATTTGCTCGCCGATTTTGCTAAAAAAATACAGCGGAAACTTCCCTCCGAAATCAAGCTTTTCTCCTTGAAGCTACGGGAAACCGACAGCTCTTTTGCGGAATGGTATGCAAGTGATCAGG
>JAJDJJ010000148.1 GCA_030267125.1 Bacteroidales bacterium OttesenSCG-928-B11 | reverse complement strand
CTGCTACCCCATTTCAGGCCTCAATGTGTTAAGTGCCACAGCGGATAGCGCGACCATAAGCTGGAACCGCGGTGGAGAAGAAACACAATGGCAAGTAGAGTATGATACCGAAGGATTTGTGTTAGGGACTGGAACAACTATGGTTGTTAACGACACCTTTGCCGTTTTGACAAATCTTTCCAGCGGATCATTATACCGGGTTTATGTTGCGGCTAAATGCGGAGATATAGAGAGATTGTGTCCCTTGGGCCGTATTGTTTGCGGCCGTATTGATATTCCAAGTGTTGACATGGTTTCCATTCACAAGCACCCAATTCATGTTTTCCGATGCGTTTTCAAAATCGCAGTCGTAGGGTGTGGAAGCCAAGGCGGGGCGAGTGGTGAAATAGAACGGCGCGCTGGATTCGCTTAGCATATCTCCACAGATAGCCGTTACAAGTACAACGTAAGAGGTGTTGGGAAGAAGGTTGTCAAGTAAAGCTGTAGCAGCCCAAACTGTATCCACACTGAGAGAGAGGCTGTCATTTTTAATATGGTGGGATACAATCCATTTGTCCGTTGTTGCATCTTCATTTTCCCACGATATAGTTGCTTGATTAACACCAATCTGTGATGAGTTTAATTCGGTTGGGGCCGGGCAATCTGCCGCTACTGTGATTTGGAACTGATCAATATAAAGCGGAGTTGTTCCATCTTGCCACACCAAAGCAAGGCGTTTAGTGTTGTCATCTACAAAGAGAGGGATGTCGAATCTCTTCCACGTATCAGGAGTATTCAATATTAATGTTGATGTTGATTCAAATGTCGGTATGTCATCCATGTCAGTGATGAAACCCAAAGAGAATTCTCCTGAAAGATCATCCGTTTTAGCCCAGAAAGAGACAGTTAGAGATGTAGATAAATGCTCATCTTCGATTTCCGGAAGGACAGCTAAGCAGAAAGTGTCCCTGCTTGCAGACATTCTAAAAGAGGCCGCACCTTCATATTTGATTGATGTTGTTACTCCCGTTTTCGTATTGTCGCCAGATTGTGTAATCCAACATGCCGGCTCTTCGTCATTTGCATAGCTGTCGAAATACTCATAATAAGGAACCGATATCTTGTCGCAGGAAGTGCGGGCTTGCAGCGGCGTTGTGAAATTGCTGACAGCTTCCGTGCATAATCTGGCTATTCTTATGTGATATAATACACCGCTTTGCAAACCGTTGATGGTGTGCGAAGGATAATTTGTCGTGGTGTCACGTTGCCAATCGGAGTTTGTGTCAGGTTTGTATTCAATGATATAAAATCCCGGAGTTCCATTGTCAACCCAGTTTAACGTAAGGGCGTTTTTTGTCACATCCGTAATGTTGGCAAGAAGAGGCATTGCGCAATCCGCCGTTGCGCAAGAGATGAAACGAATATTGCTGCGATTATTGGAGATTTTTATATCGTTAGATTTCAGGCTGTCTAAATCAATCGGACGACTTGAAAGTGCCGATGTAACAGACATGCTTCTGTTTGTTGAGGTTGTGTGCGTATAGTAAGAACTTACATCGCTAGTGACACCATGTGAACTGCCCGTAAAGTCAAGCACGCAAACGAGAAGATTTTCTGTGCCATTGAATTGGAATGGAGTTTTAAATTGGATTGTTGTCCAGTGGTCCTCACCGCTATTACTCAACGTAGCTGTCCCGTTAAATACCTGTTGCATTGTGGCTGTGTCTGCCCAATTTTGAGTGGAAGAAAATGCCGTGTCGGCAACATGTTTCATGAAGATCATGAGTTCTCTGTTCAAGGCTTTTGGATTATTAAATTGGAAAGCTAAAAACTCTATCGATTGCTGCTGGTTGTCGAACTCTTCGGCAAGGAATAGCTGTTGTGAGACCGAGTAGTTGTTTCCTGTGGGTAAATGTCCGCCATTGGTGTTTTGTTGTGGAGCAATCTCTCGGTAGGAATACGCGTCACATCCTGTGCTGAAATAGACCGGCTCAGTGCGTTCACTTGTTTCGCCGCAGTTGCTGACGACTCTGACTTTATAATCTGTTCTTTCGAATAATCCGGATAAGGTAATGTTAGCATCTTCGGTTCCCATTGATTGCCAATTCGTGCTGTCAACCGGCGCATACTCCACGTCATAGGAGCTTACTGTGGAGGTAGAAGGTGTCCATGAGATTTGCGCCACGCTTCCTGCCACATTTTCAACAACCACATTGGTGGCCGGACGGCAGTTTTGATTGAGTGAGATGATGATGTTGTCTATAGAAAAGTCTTGTTTTTTATCAATGAAAGGCATTTTAATTACAATATGATGAGGTTCCCCATCATAGTCATAGTCGCTGAAAGAGATGTCAGGTCGTTCAAAAGTTCCCAACCCCTGCCCACTAACAGTGTCTATGGGTTGAAAGGTGGAAAAGTTAACGGTGTCGCTTAAATCATCTAACGCGCCCACAATAAATAGGGCTCCTTCGGCGGCTTTACAGCTCATGCGGAACTGATAATTGGAAAGATCACCACTCAACCTGGGGGAAATCAGATAGGTCCATGTGCCAGCGCCGGATAAATAAGTTCTAAAGGAACTGAAAGGCGAGTCGTAATAATAGGTCGATCCACTTGTTTG
>JAJDJJ010000147.1 GCA_030267125.1 Bacteroidales bacterium OttesenSCG-928-B11 | reverse complement strand
TATGATTTTTCTTTCATAACACATATTTCCTAAATTTGCAGTCTCAAAAAACACGATATGAAAAAAATTAATTTTACATTTTTAGTTTTCTTATTTTGGATTATAAACATTGGGGATATGCACGGGCAAACCTATTACCAAGGTATTCCACGCTTTGTCCCTGATTCATTGGAGGAACTGAACAGCCAACCTTGGGTGAAAATGAGCCATGGTCCGTTTCATAATCCTGATACGACAATGGGATATAGTACAGGAACTAACGCAACGCATACGATAATCACCACTTCGATCCAGGATTCAAGTGCCTGTTTTGATGGCTTACCTGGCGTTTACCTAAGCACCATGCCGCCGAATGATCTTCTCCCAGATTGGGATGAGGAAGTGTTGGGACCGATTAGAACCTTGAAATTGGGGGATGATAAAACATACTGGAGCCATGGTGACAATGGTTTTGCCAGTTCCCGCATCACGTATCACTTCATTCCTGATTCCACGAGCAACGTGTTGATAGTCTATTTCGCTTTTGTGGCTCAAAATTCCAACCATGCATATAAGCATAATCCATTTTTTCATATCAATGTATTGACTGCTTCCGGACAGCCAGCCATACCAGGAGCAAAAAACAGCTATTTTTTGGTAAATCCACAAGGATCATCCCCATCGCCAAACCCGGAAGTAAGTCTTCCTGAAACTGCATATAATTTCTGCGAAGCATCAGATCAATACTTAATGCATCAATGGATTCAATGGATCCCCGTCGCTTTCGACCTCCGCAACCGTATAGGAGAACAAGTGAAGCTACAAGTCACCACCCAGGATTGTATGCCTAGTGCTCATTACGCCTACGGTTACTTTGCCGCACGGGGAGTTAACGGTTCCATGAGAGTTTCAGCGTGTGACAGTGATAATATCTTCTTGACAGTTCCTTCGGGGTTCGAGTCTTATAAATGGTATTGTAACGGTGCTCCTCTTCCCGTTGCTGCCTCGCATGAATTGAAACGGGAAAGAGACTCTACTGCGACCTATTTCGAATGTAAGGCGGTATCATATACCGGGGCAATCATAAGTTTTACCGCCACTGTGAACTATAATGAAATTCTGCCTGACGGAACTTTAATAGCAGACACCATCTGCGAGGGCAATGACTACTGGTTTGGTGGAGAGTACCTGACCTCTTCCGGAATTTACACCGATACTTTACAAAATGCTCACGGTTGCAACAGCGTCACAACTCTGAACTTGACCGTTATCCCACGGCTCGGGGAGATCGGGAGTATTCAAGGAGATGCGAATATCACGGAACCTGGAACGTATTCCTATAGCATACCCGCAGTCGAAAATGCAATTCACTATCAGTGGAAAGTGTCTAATAACAAATGGATAATCAGCGATTCAGGGAATAATGCTTCCGTGCGTATTGACTCTTCCGGTTCGGGAATAGTGTCCGTTTGGGTCAGCAATAATTGTGATACCATTACCTCGCAGCTAAGCATCCATGCGGACATTACGAGTATTCCCACACACACTCCACACGGAATCTCTTTCTATCCGAATCCCACCTATGGCGAGGTAGAGGTTAAGATAGAGAACCCGAATCTAAATGTCAGCGGGATAGACATCTATGATGTTTATGGAAAATGGCTGAAACGCGTGCAGGTAACTTCCTCACTTACAAAGGTCTCTCTCTCGGAATACGCCAATGGAACCTACCTTCTGCGCATTGCGACCGATGATACTCCGGCGGGAGTATTTAAGGTAGTGAAAAGATAAAGATGAGGAACTTTTGTACTCCGAATAAAAAGTAATGCTAACGTTTTGGCAGTTTGACGAATGCGTGGTTTACATAATCGCCGTCACAAAGGCATGAAGGTTTAAGTTCCACATTCTGCATCCACGAAGCAATGCTCCGTTTCTGGCAAACCGCATGTTATGGGCTTGTTTTTCTGTATACTTCTCATTTCCCCAATAACCAATCTATTGTGTTTTTCTTTTGGATTCCCTCAATTATGGCATTGTCATAATCAAGCGTTAAAAGATACTTCGGATAATTATCTTTTATGCTTTTTAATGACGAAATTTCTCGTTCGAAAGTTTTTTCGTCATTAACCGTATAGGCAACTTGATAATATTCTCGCTCATTATTCGCTTTTTGAACAACAAAATCAACTTCTTTATCCTTTTGTTTGCCTACAAAAACTTTCCCACCGCGTCGTAAAAGTTCAAAATAGACTACATTTTCCAATTTATGACCTAAATCGGCATCGTATTTATTGGTGAAAGTTATATTTTTCAAGCCCAAATCAATCAAGTAATATTTCTCGTTAGTTGATAATAATTCTTTGCCCTTTATATCATATCGTGGTGCAGAATAAAGAATATATGATTTTTTCAGATAGCCGATTAATTTTGTAATCGTATTATGCGATATTGTTTTATCCGAGTTGCGATTCAACTGTTCCGCAATATTGGTTGGCGAAACAAGTGAACCGATAGAATCAAACAAGAACTTAATAACACGCTGTAGTTTATCAAAATTACGAAGTCTATGTCTGGTCACAATATCTTTTCCGATAACGGTATCGTAAATAGATCGCAAATAATCATTCACAAGTTCAGGTGCAGTTTTTGAAAGATT
>JAJDJJ010000146.1 GCA_030267125.1 Bacteroidales bacterium OttesenSCG-928-B11 | reverse complement strand
AATAGACGGCGTAAAGAGTATCACCTACGGCAATCTATTGGATACGGAAGAAGCGTGTTTAGAATGGCACATGACCTATTTGGACAATAAAAACGAATGGTGGAAAATAGATATGATTCACATTTTGAGAGGATCGTTTTATGAGGGGAAAATGGAAAAAGTTGCCAAAAGAATCCGCGAAATCTTGACTCCTGAATTGAAAATGACAATTCTTTCTATTAAAAATGATATGCCGAATGGTGAAAATGTGATGGGTATTGAAATCTATATGGCCGTTATTCGAGACCATGTCAAAAACTATCCGGAATTTGTGGAGTGGCGAAAAGTTCAAAATAACAAACCGATAATTGAGTGGATTCCGTAATGGGGAATAAGGAGGAAAAGTAATTATGCCAAACAACATTCGAATCGATTATTATACCGGCACAGGCGGATCGGAATTGATAGCCCGATTATTAGCGGAGAAATTGAAAATCAGCAATGTGAACGTTGCGGTTCATCGAATCAGAAGAGATGAAATACCGAATACCGATGATCTTAATGTGGATTATTATATCTTGATCTTTCCGGTACATTCATTCAACGCACCCAAACCCGTTTATGAATGGGTGGAACATTTATCGGGCAAGGGTTGCAAAACAGCTGTTATTTCTGTTTCGGGTGCCGGCAATATAGTTACAAATAGTGCCTCTCGAAATAAAACCGTCAATTTATTGAAAAAAAGCAACTTCAATGTGATTGTTGAGAAGATGCTACGGATGCCGAACAATTGGATGAATGTTCCCAACGAAAAAAAGTGCATGCGTATTCTTTCAAAAATACCCCAAAAAATAGATCAGATTTCGCAAGTTGTTTTGGCGGAAAGAAGGAGTAAAGATATTGTCTTCTGGATTGATTATTTGTTTTCTGCCATAGGCGAAGTTGAGAAGAAGGCAACCCGGAAGTTTGGGAATGGCATTGAAGTTACAGATGAGTGCACCGGCTGCGGACTTTGTGCTAAAAACTGCTGCTCATCAAACATTCAAATGGAAAAACAAACATCGCTTGACACACCCATAAGGCCTAAATTCGGGAATCAGTGCGATATGTGTCTGGGATGTATCTACAACTGCCCGCAAAAGGCGCTCTTGCCCACAGTATGGGCGTTTCAAGTCGACAGAAAAGGATACGATTTGCGCGCCATGATCTCCTCCATATTCTCTGAGGCCCAATTCACTAACGCTTGCAAGTGAGGATAAAGGCTTTCGCCCAATTCGGTTAGTTCATACTCCACCCTCGGTGGCACCTCGGCATACACTTCTCGATGGATGATCCCGTCGGCTTCCAAGGAACGTAAAGTTACCGTCAACATGCGCTGCGAAACATCCCCTATTGAACGCTGTATTTCACTAAATCGCAATTTGCCGTTTTCCTTTAACGTCGTTAATGTAAGTATAGACCATTTGTCTCCCAATCGGGCTATGACATCCCGCACAGGGCATTTCCCATTAGCCCCAAAATTTTTTATTATTTTTTCGTCCATAACGTTTTGCTTTTCAATAATTGTTACACCAATGTAACTGACTTACAACTGTGTGCCTTCTTGTTTTATAAAAAGAAGCGTTCTATTTTTGTGCACAAAAGTAATAAAGTTACTTATAGGAACAATTAGTATCAATTAAAAAGTTACGAAAATGAAAAACGTAGAAAAAGTAGCCGGAAACAAGAATTTCACGGCTGTAAATTTTGGAAAACTCACTCTTTTACCAGAAAAAGCAGATGGCAAAGCATTCCTGAAAGAAATGACGAATGCGACCGGCACAGAGATCTCATTGAGCGTTTTACCGGCAAGAACAGATCTTCCGATCTTTCACACTCACAAACAGAATGAGGAGACTTACCTTATTTTAAGTGGCTCCGGCAAATTTCAGGTTGACGACCAGTGTTTCGACATTTCAGAGGGGAGTGTGGTACGTGTGGCTCCCGCCGGTATTCGCGGCATGGCCAACACGTCTGATGAGCAAATGATCTACATTGTGGTTCAATCTAAAGAAAATTCATTGGAACAGTATTCGATGGAAGATGGAGTTTTGCTTGAGGCTACTCCACTTTGGAAATAGAATAAGGAATAGCGCAAGACAAGAAGAAGAATCCAAGAGGAGTGATTAGCATTCGTATCAAAATATGATGTGATTTTAGAGCTATTAGCGATAGCTGTAAAAAACGGGGAAAATCGTTAAAGAGAAAAGCTGTATTTTTGCAGTGTCGGACGACCGACTACAATCAGAATAACAGATGGACGACCATCTATAAATCAGCAAATTATGGCATGGTTATTTCTTATTTTAGGAGGTATTTTCGAAATTGGATGGCCTCTCGGCTTTAAATTAGCGTCAGTCACTCAACACAATTTATTATTTATTGCAATGTCCATCGTATCTATGGCATTGAGTGGATTTTTTCTATTCCTTGCACAACGGAGCATCCCGATTGGCACAGCGTATGCGGTATGGACAGGAATCGGAGCTGTTGGCACTATTGCGATAGGTATTATTTTCTTCAATGATTCCATGGGATTTATGCGACTATTTTCCGCTTCATTAATCATCATCGGAATAGTTGGATTGAAACTTTTTTAATCTCACTTTTCAATTTTAAACATCATGGGTGACGAAATTAAAACAATCCGCTATTTCGATTTTAATTTAATCT
>JAJDJJ010000145.1 GCA_030267125.1 Bacteroidales bacterium OttesenSCG-928-B11 | reverse complement strand
CGGTATCCAAAAAACCGTGTTGCAACACGCGGTAATCCTCACGCATCAGCGCTTCCAATGACTCTTTAACCTTGCCGTCTTTACTACTTGCCGACGACATATAAGCGTCCACATTTCCCACCAACTCTCCATAACCGGTGGATGCGCCGACAAACGGTGTTTTCGGATCTTGTAACATCTCCGAATAACGGGAATCATACATCATATAGTAGAGTTCGTGCATGAGGTGAGTTCTGTAGTCGCCTTGGGTTTTCATGGCGAAATGGGGGAATGTTCTCACCAACATCACTTGGGTGCCCATAGCTTCTTTGTCGGTGCAAACCACCGCTTGGGGTTCTTTGTGAGGAGGCACGGGATAACTGATCTTCTGGCGACACTCTTTCTTAGCCGGTATTTTCCCAAATTTATCTTTCACGGCTTTCTCCATCTGCTCCATATCAAAATCACCCACAATGATCACGGCTTGCAAATCGGGTCTGTACCAGTCATTATAAAAATCCTTGATAGTCTGATGTTTAAATCCTTGGATTACTTCAAGTGTTCCGATTGGCAATCTGTCGGCATAGCGAGAATTGGCGAATACCACAGGAAACCACTCTTTGCGCATGCGGTCACTGGCACCTAATCCCATCCGGTACTCTTCGGTGATCACGCCGCGTTCGTCATCGATTTCCTGATTATCCATCAGCATTCCGCAAGCCCATCCGTAAAGAATGTTCAATCCCATGTCGATATATTTTTGATCATCGGCGGGCATTTGCACCATGTAGATCGTCTCATCGAACGATGTGTAAGCGTTCAGATCGCCGCCAAAAGAGACACCGATGTTTTGAAGCTCGCTCACCAACTCATTACCCGGATAGCCGGGAATCCCGTTGAAACCCATGTGCTCGGTAAAGTGTGCCAATCCTAACTGGTCCTCGTTTTCTTGCATCGAACCGGCGTTCACAGCAAGTTGGAACTCGATCCGGTTTTCGGGTTTCTTGTTCGCCCGAAGATAATAGGTCATGCCATTCTCCAATTTCCCGATTTTCACATTCGGATCGGGATTGATCGGCGCCGACAAATCCTGTGCGGATAATACAAACCCACATAACATAAAACATACACTCAGTATGCCTACAAACAATTTTCTCATACTTTTATATTTTTTTTAGGTTAGTAAATTACTCTTGTATCGTGTCGATTTCGACTTCATCTTCAATGATAATCTCGGCTTCACCCGGTTTTAGACCGCGTGTGTCCAAATACTCTTCAAACTCTATTGTGGATTCATGATACCTATCTTCGTCCATTTTAAAAAAGATGGATAGATGTTCATGCAGTTTTCCTTTATACAGTGAGTTAAAAAGGAAAATAGAACCGCAAATGTAGATGATTGTCAAAGAGGAGATAACAATGATTAAAATTTTATTTGTGATCTTTTTCATGATTCAATTATTGTTGTTGTTTATAATTACGGTATGCGCTCTCTACTTCATTCATATTGATATCAAGCAGATCCATCGTCCGGAAAATGGGAGGAAGTTCATCGTCAAAAAAGCGTTCTTTTTTAAAAACGATAATCTTGGCAACAGCATCTTCTTGGATAAAATAACCCACGCCTCTCTTATTGTTGATAATTTCGAGATTTTGTAAAAAATCATAGGAACGCAACACGGTATTGGGATTCACTTCAAGGGAAACACCGAGTTCTCTGACGGAAGGCGCACGCGATCCTTCTTGCCATTTCCGCGCAAGCACTTGCTCGCACACATAATCGGCAATTTGTAAATAGATAGGTTGTTGATCGTTGAATATCATATTATACCTCCTTTTCTCTTAAACGTAAATAGCTCATCACCCAGGGGAATAATAAAGCGATACAACTCCAAACAACCGTACTTATTTTCCCGAAAATAGTCATGTTCTCGTAAGTGAAGTTGAAGAAGGTAAACGGGTTAGCGGCATACGCGGCCTCCTTAATTAGACCTGTATGGTTTTCCAGGATAAAAACAATGGAAAACAGGATAAAAACTAATACCACGCAATAGGCGAAGTAGAACATGATCGTTTTCAAAAATGCGTTTTTCTTGAAGAATACGGAAGCGAATAGGAAGAATGCCTGAACAGTAAAAAACGTGAATATAAAGTTGAGATTATCGGGCACCCAAGTGAACAGTTCTTTTATACTCAGCACGCCATCAATATTAGTATGATGAAGCGAATAGAGGAACGATCCGAATTTTATTCCCAATGCTAATGCGATAAAATAAAGTATCACTTTATAAACTTGTGATAAAATGATGCCGGTGACTGTTTTTTCCAATGTATTTGCCGGAATTAACAAATAATCCAATCCGTGCGAGTTGTTTTTGAACATGGAAAAAAACTTGGCGGAGGAGAGGAAACAGAAGAGGACGAAGAAAAAGATGCTGATATGCGCAAAGCTAAAACTGAATGCGCTCAAGGCACACAAGGCGAAAAGCACTGCAAAGTCCTGCAAATCGCGCCTCCATCGTTCTACAAAATATTTGGTGAAAAGCAATTTCACCCGGTGAAATGAAAATATTGTGGTCATGATTCTTTGTTTTGAGGGTTAAAAATTTCTTTTATCTTTTGTTTATTGTGGATCACGGAGTTAAAGAACAACTCGATATCCAATTTACTCTCTTCGCATTCCGTGTTTTCGCGCACGACCATTTTTCCTCTGATGCTATCTTCTTCGTATAAATTACCTGTTGAATCATCTTGATCATCAG
>JAJDJJ010000144.1 GCA_030267125.1 Bacteroidales bacterium OttesenSCG-928-B11 | reverse complement strand
AATGCCTTGCATGTTATAAATACATAATTGTGCTTTTTGAACCGTTTGAGGGATATAGCATTGAATCGTTGTTGTTGAATGAAATGGATTTGGTGCATTTTGATAGACTTTAATGATTTCCGTATCACCATCTGTGGGGTCTGTAAGTTCAAAATTCAGAATGTTTTTACCCTCCTCCTTTGTCTGGCAACATTTTTCCAATTCCTCGATTTTTTGCTGCAAGGTTTCAATTTCGATTTGCTGCTCTTTTATTGCTTCAATTAAGAAAGGAATAAAACCAGCATAGTTTACTAATTTTACTTCCTGATCATTTTCCATTTGTACTGTGGAAACTAATTCGGGCAAAACTTTTTCCACTTGTTGAGCTAATACGCCAAATTCTCTTTGCCTTGTTTCAATGGAGGCATCCTTGAAAAAATAAGAATAACCACTAATTCTTTTTAGAATAGAGATAGCGTTTTCTATAGAGAGAATATTCTCTTTGGAGCGTTCGTCAGAATGATTATAGTAAGTGCTCCCATACAATTTATTGAATCCTGTGGTACTTTCCCAAAAATAGAGAGCCCCTATATTTGAGCCGATACCTGATAAATTGACAGGGTCAATCTTTATGTAGTTGCCTCCTCCTGCAATCTGTAGCTTGACACTCGGATTGGTTGTTCCTATACCAACATTTCCATTGGATGACACCCTGACTTGTGCACTTGTAATTGTCACTATTGCTAAAAAAGCAAGAAATGATATAAATTTTTTCATTGTTTTAATTTTATTTATTGTTTTTTCTTCTATTCTTATGATATGATTCTCACAAAAAAATAGCTTGCCCATATCTTAGAGTTTCTATCCTTCCTTTTTCAATATCCAATATTATGGTTGGAAAAGTTGATCGACTCGAAATAAGCAACTGTTATTATTTCAATATGAGACATATTCCAGCGATACAATATGCCTCATCTCACTTCTAATATAGCACCTAATGGCACGGTAAAAGGTCCAAAAATTTCAGTAGCACAATTGGCATCGAGGATTACATTAGCATTGTTTTGGATAATGCAATTGTCGACAGTGATGGTATGACCAGCGTAAGTATTGCTATTAATAGTAATATTCTGCAACAGAAAATTCGGATAATAAGTAGGATAAATATCCACTGTGGCCGATTGAGAATTTTGAAAATTATAAGAACTGGGTGTTATAGCAGACAGACTATACCAGCCATCACCGTTACCTTTCCAGCCGAAGTTACAATGAAACTGATTGCTTGAGTTATAGCCATCCACTACCCAGGCATGTCCACCCGCACCAGATGCATCATATCCTGCATAATAGATAGGTCTTCTTTTATCAAGACTGGTTTTTAATAAACTAACCCAATTTTGTTGATTGCTATATTTATTATAAAAAATACCGGTAAACCCAAAATTTCTATTCAGTACAGCAGGCGCATTGCTCTGCGCTGCAGAAGTAAGATTTATTCCAAACCTTGAATTCATTGCAACCGCACAATGATATAACAGTTGCGCATTATGATAATTAGATTGATCGGGCGACATATTGCCCCAACTATAACTGTAATTGACAAGAGGGATAGAAATCATTTCCCCTCCATTTGGATCATTACATTTTGCCGTACCTTGCGGGTGAACACTGCATTTCCAAAAATTTAAAATCTGGGCCAAAGCAACGCCATTACACCCTACAATGGTTTTCCCTTGTCCGACAATGGTAGGACAATAGTGATTGTATGCAACAGTACTACCAGTTGCACCCACGCCACTCTGTCCCCATTTTGTTTCAATTAACCATGTTGCAGGAACATAGAGAGCCTTACTGGGAATTGCTTCAAGGTAATCGTTCCATTTGGTGTTGACTTCTTGCGAAGATCTGACATTTTGCCTCTTAGCATGCAAAATTTCTTGTTGATAACATTCTAATAAAAATTCTAACGCAGGGGGGATATCATCAAGATTAATCTTCGAATCCAATCCGAATCCGAGTATAGGTTCAGAAACATTGTCTGCTGCGACAATGATAAAACCATTTTCAAAATTATAGACGTAAAGCAAAGCTGTATCTTGGCGCATTACAGGAATCTCTTGGATTACTTTTAATTCGTCTGGTGACTTTCCTGAATAGTAGGAAAAAGCATTGAGAGCTACTTTTTTCACATCTGCTCTCACTACTTCACTTGCATCCAAATCAAGCAAAAAGAAAGTCGAAAAAAGGAAAAGAAGCCCTAAAGTTTTAATTGATATTTTTTTCATATTACTTATTTTAATTTTATTGTTTTTTAAATTTAACGGTTTCCCCGGATACAATTCTTAAACTCATTGTGGCATCATCTACTGTTCCCACCCAATTCTGTCCGGCGAAATATCCTTCCGTGTCAAAAAATAACGTCAAGTCTTTTCTTTTACAAGTATAATCTACGGATTGATGCCGAGGATCTAATTGATAATACCCGGTATCATTTATCTTATCAAAAAGTTCGAGTTCTTTGATGAAAACACTTGCATTATCTTTTGCAAAAGAGATAGTTATTTTCCCCCGTAAAACCATTTCTTCATGCAGACAGCCGGGTGGCGGTAAGACAGGATCTTGATACTTAATTTCAAAATAATCACTTTCCCAGATACTTCCTTCTAATTTCCCGTGTTTATCACAGGAATAGAAACAAATCAGAGAAGATAAGGTGAGAATTAATCCGAATAATCGAGTTGGCTTTAAATAGTTTTTAGTCATTTTGGATAATTTTTAAGGTAAAACATTTCT
>JAJDJJ010000143.1 GCA_030267125.1 Bacteroidales bacterium OttesenSCG-928-B11 | reverse complement strand
CTGATTATTATGGCGTGACCTTACCTGTTTCCGATGTTCACCACAAAAAGTCTATTTTGTTAAAACTCAACGAAAACGGAGGCGAAAAAGAGAGATATGAATTGAATGTGACGAAAAACGGAATCACTATTGCAGGAGATAATCCAGCATCGGTTTTAATGGGGATTCAAACGTTGCGGCAACTATTACCTGTCGCCAAAAACAGCAAGGATCTCACAATTCCACAGTTATTTATCGCTGATTCAGCTGCCTATGAATGGCGTGGAATTATGTTAGATGTAGCCCGTCATTTTCTGACCAAGGAAGAAGTGATGAAAATGCTGGATATGATGGCGTTATATAAATTCAACAAATTTCATTGGCATCTTTCGGATGATCAAGGCTGGCGAGTGGAGATCAAGCAATATCCGTTACTTACGGAAGCAAGCGGTTGGCGCACATTCAACAATCATGACCAATGGTGTTTTGATGCTGCCGAACGAGACCAAAACAATGATATGTTGCTACCCGAATCGAAATTGCGGATACGGAATGGCGAACAGGAATACGGCGGATTTTACACGCAAGATGATATTCGTGAAGTCGTTGCGTATGCAGCAAAAAGAGGCATAGAGGTTATCCCGGAAATTGATATGCCCGGCCATTTCACGGCAGCGTTAAATCCGTATCCTGAAAACAGTTGTTTTGGCGAACCGGGCTGGGGTAAACAATTCTCCGCCCCACTTTGTCCGGGGAAAGATCACGTATTGGAATTTTGTCAGAATGTTTACCGTGAGATTTTCGAACTCTTCCCTTCGCAATACGTGCATTTGGGTGCCGATGAGGTAGAAAAGGACAATTGGATAAAGTGTCCCGATTGTCAAAAACGAATTACGGATAACAACTTGGAAGATGAGAAGGATTTGCAGGCTTGGTTTGTAGGAGAAATGAATACGTTTTTCGAAGAAAATAACAAAAAAATGATCGGCTGGGATGAAATTACTTACGGCAATCTATCCAAAAACGCCACTGTGATGTGGTGGAGAAGTTGGATGAAAGATGCGGTGGATAAATCCACAACCAATGGCAACGAAGTGATCATGGCTCCTAATTCGCATTGCTACTTCGATTATAAACAAGACCACAAGACATTGCAGAATTTGTTTGAATTTGAACCGGTACCGCAAGATATCTCCACAGAACAACGGAAACTAATCAAGGGTTTACAGGCTAATTTATGGGCTGAATCGGTGGCTTCGTTTCAAAGAGCGGAATATATGGTTTTCCCTCGCATTTTGATTTTGAGTGAATTAGCTTGGCGAAACGACACCTCTCGCCGTTGGGAAGAGTTTTACCCAAAATTGGTGAATGAATTTACCCGGTTAGATGGTTATCAAATTAATTACCGCCCGTTGGATTTGCCGGATGTGCATTTTACCAACACTTTTGTAGGTGAAACAATGGTGACATGGAACTATCCTCTTCCGCAAATAGAACTCCGCTATACCACCGATGGCACTACCCCTGATCGTAACGCCGAACTTTATACCGAACCGTTTCAAATCACGGAAACTACGAATTTTATCATCCGTTATTTCCGTCCCGATGGATCTGCCGCTGATATTTTCAGAACTTCTTATCGAAAAGAGAGTTACCAACCCGGAGAAGCATTAGCTAAGCTACCCTCCGTCCATTTGGATTGGCATGAAGCAGTGGTTCGTAAATGTTTGGATATGGATACACTACCCGTCAAAAAGAGCTACGAACTGTCCACCATTTCCATTCCCGATGAGGTGAGCCAGACACGGGCGTTATGCTATACCGGATTTTTCGATTTCCCCGAAGACGACATCTATACTTTTCACCTGAATTCAGATGATGGCAGCCAGCTTTACATCAATGATGAGATTGTTGTCGACAACGACGGTCCTCACGGATCGGTTACTCTTTCAGGCCAAAAAGCGCTCGGTAAAGGAGCACACCCTTTCAAGCTTTATTATTTCGACATGAACAACGGTGGATGCTTGCATTTGAAAATAGTAGACCAAAAAGGAAAGGTGGTTTTTGAGACGAAGAAGATGTGACGAGAGTAAAAACTGACCATTAGCCAAGTTTGCCCTTATAATCTTCATACTGCCCGGGTTTTGAAAAGAGAATAAATTCATTCTCTTTGGTCACCATACCGATGGCGGGGTGTTTGACACCGTTAAAGAAGGTTGTTTTCACCATAGTATAATGTATCATATCATCGAAGATGATTTTGTCGCCAATCTCCAATGGCTCATCAAAAGCGAAGTCACCCATGCCGATAAAATCGCCGGCAAGACAAGAGGAGCCACCCAAACGATAGACGAATTTGCTATCAGCAGTGGGTTCCGTTGCCCCTAAAACGGCTGGTTTGTAAGGCATTTCCAAGCAATCGGGGAGATGGCACGCAAAAGAGATGTTTAGCATGACAATTTTGATCCCCTTGTTTTCAATAATATCTTCAACGGTAGAAATGAGTACGCCCGTTTGCCAACCCACGGCCTCTCCCGGTTCTAAAATCACCTCTTCCAAATTGGGATAACGTTTTTTGAACTCTTGTAATAAATTGATAAGATGAGGCACATCATATCCCTCTTTAGTAATGTGATGTCCGCCGCCCATATTCACCCATTTGCACTGTTTGATCAGGTGAGCAAAACGTTCTTCAAAATTTTTTAACACATTTTCAAGTGCATAGCTATCATTTTCGCAAAGCACGTGGAAATGAAGACCTTCTATACCTTCGGGGAGGTTTTCGGGCATATC
>JAJDJJ010000142.1 GCA_030267125.1 Bacteroidales bacterium OttesenSCG-928-B11 | reverse complement strand
TTGAGACAATCTCTAATGAAGTCTTGCTCCGATTAAGTGCATAAATTCCTGTCTGGTTTTGTCGTTTTTTAAGAATGCTCCGGTGAATTCGGAAGTGGTGGTTACGGAGTTTTGTTTTTGGATCCCGCGCATGGACATGCACAAGTGCTGTGCTTCTATGACAACGGCTACACCGCTGGGGTTCAGTACATTCTGAATACAATCTTTGATTTGTGTAGTTAACCGCTCTTGCAGTTGAAGGCGGCGGGCGAAAGCGTCTACCACACGCGGTATCTTGCTGAGACCCACAATTCTGCCATTAGGGATATAGGCCACGTGCGCCTTGCCGAAAAAAGGTAGGATATGGTGTTCGCAAAGGGAGTAAATCTCGATGTCTTTGACTACGACCATCTGTTTGTAGTCCTCCTCGAAAATAGCGCCCGCCAATATTTCATCCGGTTGGATATGATAACCGTGCGTGAGAAATTGAAATGCCTTTGCTGCCCGGCGGGGCGTTTTCACCAGCCCCTCGCGGGTCGGGTCTTCTCCTGTGACTTTCAACATGTTCAGATAACCTTCGGATAAAATATCCAAGCTCTCCTGATTATATAAATCCCGGCGTTGATAGCCGGATTCCAACTCTTCAAATTCTTCTTTGTGTTTCATACGATTATGTTTTATACTTTAAGGTCGTATGCAGCTCGCATGAAGAGTAATTATTCGTTTGGGTGGATAATTTCACCATGCTCGGTTCATACGATTATATTTTATAAATAAGGATTCTCCCTCTTTTCATGTCCGATTGTGGTGGCGGAGCCGTGACCGGGGTAGACAACGGTGTCGTCGGGGAGTGTAAATAACTGGGTGTTGATGCTGTTTAATATTGTCTCATAATTGCCTGATGGCAAATCTGTTCTGCCGATACTCTCTTCAAAAAGCACATCGCCGGTGAAGAGGAGCTTGTTTTTTTCATCGTAGAGGCAGATGCTGCCGTCGCAATGGCCGGGCGTGTAAAGTACTTTCAACGATTGGTTCCCGAATGTCAAGATGTCGCCCTCTCTTACGAACTGATCGGGAGCTGGGAAATCCGGGCGTTGAAAGGGCATTGTAGAGCAATACTCATCCGCATGATTGTAGATCACTAAACCGTTTTCGTGTAGCAACAGTGGCACATTGAATGCTTTTCGAGAAAAATCATTGCCGAATATATGGTCGATATGCGGGTGTGTATTGATGATGAACTTCACCTTTAATCCGTTTTGGATGATAAATTCCTCCAATGTCTTGTCTTCATTAGGAATATAATTGCCCGGGTCGATGATGACCGCCTCTTTGGTATCGTCGTAAAGGATATATGTATTTACTTGTATGAAGTTAAAATGGAATATTCTGATCCGTAAATCGTTGATTTTAACATTTAATCTATCCATAAAATCTTTAATTGATATTTTCTGTTTCACGTTTAAAACGGTTTTTTTGTTGAAGGATCGCTGTCGATATGAACTTTCACGCGATCGCCGTTTTTGAAATCCACTTGATAGAGCAGTTTCCCGTTGATAGCCCAATAAGACCACGTGCCGTGGCGAAGTCGACCCTTCATTGTGCCTTGCACCTGTTTTTGTCCATTGGGATAAAATTCCACAAAAGTGCCGTCGGTGACATCGTCCACGAAATTTTGCTCTCGCATCTTCAAACCTCTCAAATCATAAAAAGTCCACTTGCCATTCTTTTTCCCTTTCACGTATTTTCCTGTTTCCACTAACTTCCCGACATGGGAATACTCTTTCCATTTTCCACTTTTCAAATCTTTTGCATAACTTCCTTCGGTTCGGAGCAATCCCATTTCGTCCCATAGTTGATAAGCTCCGTTTCTCTCATTATCGGCATATTGGCAAGTGTATCGTTTCCGTCCATTTTCGTAATAACCGATCCAGTCTCCATGCATCTGGCCTTTCTTGAAATAACCGATATCGCTGATTTTGCCATCGGAGAACCACACGGTCCATTTGCCATCCTCGAGATCATTTATAAAATGGCCGGAACGTTGCAGTTTTCCCGACTCAAACCAAGCCTGCCACAGACCTTCTCGTTTTCCTTTTTCGTAACTTCCTTTCCGCCAAACTTCTCCCGTTTCATAATAATAAGTCCATTCGCCTTCTTGCAATCCGTTCAAAAAGTTGCCTTTACTACCCAGTTTTCCATTTGCGTGGTAAAACGACCACGTGCTATCTTGCAAGTCGTGAATGGATTTGCCTTCCATTTCCAGTTGCCCATCTTTGTCGAACCACTGTGCATAACCGTGGAGGTTGCCGTTGTCGTAACTTCCGTCAAAATGTTTTTTCCCGTTTTCGTAGTATTCGATCACATGGCCGTGAACGCTATCGTTTAAGTAGTTAGCTTTTTTAAAAAGTTGCCCGTTGGCATGATAGAATATCCATTCTCCATTTCGCTTCCCATTTTTAAACATCCCTTCGGCTTCTAATTGTCCTGAGGGGAACCAACTGGAGAATTTCCCGCTCGGCAGAGTGAACTCTTCCCAAATCCGTCCGTTGTCGTACCATACTTTCCATGTTCCCACCTTTCCGCCATTTTTGTAAGTCCCTTGTGTCCACTTCTCACCGGTGGAATAGTAGTAGGTCCAAACGCCTTCCTCTTTTCCATTGACCTTGATTCCTTCGGACATCAATTTCTGATTGCTCCAATATTCCCGGATGGTGTCTTGGGCTACGAGGGGTAATGATGTGATAAACAGTAAAATAACGGGCAGTAGTTTCTTCATGATGGTTGGCTTTAAAA
>JAJDJJ010000141.1 GCA_030267125.1 Bacteroidales bacterium OttesenSCG-928-B11 | reverse complement strand
TATGAAAAATTTGATAAGTCGGGAAAATTATATTCAGCAGTTAGAAAAGCTAAAAAATCAAAGTTGTTACGGGATTGAGACGTTCAGGAAAATCTACCTTATTGGAAATTTTTGCTCGGCAAATTGTAAGTTTGGGAATATCTGAAAACCGAGTTCAGCAATACAATTTTGAAAAATCAATTTTCCCCAAAGAATATACATGGCTTGATATTTATAAGGATATTCTATCCAAAACGGACAAAAAAAACAAGAATTATATTTTTCTTGATGAACCACAACAAATCCCTGAATTTGAACGACTGTTGGATGCTCTTTTTGTTGAGGAATTTATTGATTTGTATGTAACAGGTTCAAATGCCTATTTTTTGTCGGGCGACCTTGCAACTTTACTTTCAGGTCGTTACATAACGATTCATATCTTGCCATTTTCATTTGAGGAATATATTGAAAGTCAAACAAATACAACATTAGATAAGTATGAATTATTTAATAATTATCTTTATGAAACCTCACTGCCGCAAGGAGTTCTATTGCGAAATCAAGGAGCAAGCATTCAAAATATGTACATTCAAGATGTTTATAACACTATTGTAGAAAAAGATATTAAACAAAGGTATAACATTCAGAATATTAGAAATTTTGACAATCTTTCAAAATTTCTAATGGGTGCAATTGGAAGTGTTGTTTCACCGAATAATATTTCAAAGACAATGAAACAAGATCATCAAGATATTCACCATAATACGGTTGAAAAATATATCGAATATTTGGTGAATTCGTATGTTTTTTATCAAGTAAATCGCTTTGATATAAAAAGGAAGCAACAATTGGCCACACAAGAAAAATATTATTTGGTTGATATTGGATTTCGAAATTTGAAACTTGGTAAATTTCAATATCAAGACGTAGGGCACATTTTGGAAAATATCGTATATCTAGAATTAAACAGACGTGGCTATCAAATATGGATTGGGAAAATTGGAGAATATGAAGTAGATTTCATTGTGAAGAATGCGTTGAATAGATTTGAGTATTATCAGGTAACTTGGTCGATGTCAGACCCAAAAACAGCCGAACGAGAAATTCGACCATTGAAATCTATTAACGATAATTATCCTAAATGTATCATTTCAACGGATATAATAACTGCCGAAATTGAAGGCATTAACCACATAAATATTGTAGATTGGCTTTTGAAGAAATGATAAACTCCTCCACAAGGCATTGTTTATGAGACTTGTAAGTTTAATGATGTTATTATGATCAGTAAGTGCTAATTATCTGAATGCCACCCCGCCCAGCAGTTTATCAATCTCTTCGATGTTTTCCTCTCTGTTTTCCTCAATAAAAGAGGTGAAAATCAGATGACGTTTCCCATTGGTGATTATGCCGCAATAGATCAAGGCCTCTTCACCGGCCTCCGTTGTGGTGATATACTCTTTCAAAAAGAAATCATACCCGCCGATTTTATCCTCTTTTTCTTTAGATACGATGAAAGAGCCGCCATCTCTTATATATGTATTGGGGTAAATATCCAAGAAGGATGATTTTTGATCCCAAGCGGCACGGGTTGCGAGTGAAAGGTACAGGGAAGCATAATCGTTGCCGGGATTATCGCACTTAATGGACATGCCAACGAGTGAAATCTCTTTGTAAACGGATCGGGAGGTGTCGATAGTGAAGGGGGCGTTGGATAGTGGGTCGATTGTGTGATCAGGATCGAAATAGATAGACTCTAGCATGCTGATGAGTGTTTGCTCCTCGGATTTATTGCCGGCAGAATAACTGGTCGTAATTTTTGTGGTGAAGGAGTGGTCGCCGAAAATAATATCCATACATTTCGATAAACCGGATGCATTCTCGTAAACCGCATACTTTGCCGGATAATTCCCCACGTTGATCTTTTTCACGTTGATTTTTTTCAGCCCGTTTTGGGCGAGATGTTTTTCTGTGAAAAGTACCGACCGCAATGTATAATCCACGCCTGGCTCACTCTCTACTTGCAAGGATCCAATCATCCCTTTTCTTACCGATGTGCCAATTTCATCCAGTTTGTACCCATCCGGAATAACCAGAAATACTTGTGTTCCCGGAATATTCACATGTTGCTCCGTCTTCTCATTTGAAATTGTTTTCGTGAGTTTTTGCGCTTGTGAAAACAGGGCAAATGATATGCAGAGGATTAGAAGAAGGGTTCTTTTCATGTATTTTTATTTGGTAATGAAAGGCAAAAATAGGGAAAAATAAAAGGTAACAAAAAATGACTGGCATTTTCTGTTACCTACCTTAAAAAAAATGATTGATTTTATTCAGAGATTGCTTTGTAAGTGCTCAAAATTTGAGGGTCAAAATTCTCAATGAAAGCGGCTGATTTGCAGTTTTCAGCTTCGCCCATGTTGATGAAAATTTCGGCGGATTTAGTAAAACGAGCGTTGCGGGAAGCATCGATCAGGAGCAGGTAACCCATGATGATATAACCGGCCATCTCCACCATTCGGCGGGCGTGGAAGTCGTATTCTTCGGAGGCAGTGCCTAATTCGGCCGCTTTAGCTACCACTTCTTCGTAGCGGTCGGTCATCCGTTTTAGCTTTTCTGCCAAGTAGTTATATTCAGGATTGATATCCATGCCGGCATATTCTTTAATCTTGCTGAGGAAGATGCCGCTGCCTATGCCGCGGATTGCTGCCACCACTTGCAACTGCGAAGTTCCTTCGTAGATATTGGTGATGCGTGCGTCGCGGTAGAGTCTTTCCACCGGATAATCTTTCATGTAACCTGATCCGCCGTGTACTTGCAGTGCGTCGTATGCCACTTGGTTGGCGTATTCTGTCGCAAACAGTTTCA
>JAJDJJ010000140.1 GCA_030267125.1 Bacteroidales bacterium OttesenSCG-928-B11 | reverse complement strand
AATTTTGGCGAGTGTAACGAAACCGAAAAAAAAGGGTAAAGAAATGGACAGAAAATATGCTTGTTATTGTGGAATTCATTGCGAAAATTGCGATGTTAAAGTAAAAGTAGAACCAGCGTCGAAAGTTTTGTATAAAGAAATGCAGAAGTTAGGCTTCGATGAAATTATGTCATTCTTCCCAGATGGCGAAAAATTTTGGTCGTATTTAAAGAGTATGTCCACCGAAGGTATATGTATTTCTTGTAAAGCGGGAAGCGGAAATCCAACTTGCAAAGTAAGAATTTGTGCAAAAGAAAAAAATGTTGAAATGTGTGCGTTTTGCGAAAGTTATCCTTGCGAGCATATTACAGAATTATTTGAAGGCTATTCTTCATTAAAACACGACAATTCTATTTTGCACGAGAAAGGTTGGGGATCCTGGGAAAAGCTTCAAGAAGAGCGTAAGGCAAAAGGAGTTGGACTTGCTTATGTTAAAGACACCAATGAATAGAACAAAAAAATAATTGTAGAAAACGCCATAGAAAAATATGAATGTAGAAAATCAAATCATGCTTTTGCGTGAAGCTGAAATTGAGCCGACAGAGGAAGTCTTGGAACAAGTTCTCGAAAAAGAAATTTTCAATGTTTATCAAGAAATATTGAAAATCATTACAAGCGAATTTGATTTACAATACGAATGGAGATTTTATAAAGATGGAAAATCTTGGCTTTTTAAAGCGGTTTATAAGAGAAAAACGATTTTTTGGCTCTCGGCTTGGAGAGGATTTATAAAAATAAGTTTCTTTTTCACAGAAAAAACTCGTTCTGGAATTTTTGATTTACCAATAAGCGGAGAAATTAAAGAAAAATTTGACACGACAAAGGCAACAGGAAAACTTATTGCCTTAATTTTAGACATTGAGCAAGAAAAACAGTTGAATGATTTTCGAGAAATAGCAAAATACAAGAAAAGTTTAAAGTAAATTTGGCGATTTGATGAATAGATAAAAACAGCCGATAACAAGCGGTTTGCTGTAATGCGGGTCGTATGTCCGCAGAAAATCCTGTCGGATTTTCAAGCGTTCACGCCCGCACGAACATTCGTGGAACCCCGCACTACAGCAAGCCGCCGGGCGTTACAGGCAATGTCGGGCTGATGAATTTTCATGCGAAAGTTGCAGTTGAAAAATCCGTGAAAGACTATCCGCTTGAAGTGGAAAATTCAACTCGTGCAGAAAAGTTTAAATTTGAATCACTATTCAGCATTTGTGCTTGCGGATAGTCATTCGTGGATTTTCGAGAGAATTTTTCATACGAGAGAAAAGTGATAAACTCGACAGTACCTGAAACAGTCGACAAATTTTAGAACAAAAATATTATGAAGATTGAGAATGTACTAAAAGAGATGAGAAGAATTTTCGAAACAGTACCTTATGGAATAACGCACACAATGAGAGTGCTGAATAATGCAGAGCTAATCTCTGAAACAGAATTGTTAACTTCTGATATGATTGAAATTATAAAACTATCTTCAATTCTGCATGACATTGGAGCTATAGAGGCTGAAAGAAAACATGGGAATATGAGTGGGAAATTTCAAGAAATCGAAGGTCCGCCAATTGCTTTTGAAATTTTGAACAAGTATGGTTTTGACAAAGAAATAATTGAAAGAGTCTGTTTCATTGTTGGAAATCACCATAGTCCAGAAAAAATAAATGGATTGGATTTTCAAATTTTATGGGAATCTGACCTTCTTGAAAATATGCAGATGAAAGAGGAAATAATAAATAATACAGATATGTTGAAAGATTTTATCTCGTTGAATTTTAAAACGGATAAAGGGAAAGAGTTAGCACATTCTATGTATTTAACAAAAATAGAGACTAATTGAGTTCAAAGTAATCACTGCCTGTAACAAGCGGTTTGCTGTAATGCGGGGCGTATGCCCGCAGAAAGTCCTGTCGGACTTTCAAGCGTTCACGCCCGCGCGAACATTTGTGAAACCCCGCACTACAGCAAGCCGCCGGACGTTGTGCGATACCTATGAAGTGCGGTGCAAGAAGGACAGATATAAAAAAGAGGATAATAAAATGAACTGAGGTTATTGTAGTTATGAAGAAAATCTTCTTAATATTAATCGGAATATTCTTGACTAGTAATTCACTTGGACAGGTTCATGAAGATGTGAAAAAAACACTTGAAACAAAGGATTTTATAACATTTAAAGAAACTGTTGATGATTTATCAAATCGTGAAAAAAGAATAGAATCTCATTGGAAGTTTTTACGAGATTTAACTGATGAATTTAAAGAAGGTGTTTTTGTTTTTGAAAAATCAATTCCAATAGATGACATTACTTGCAAAGTCCTTAGATTTAAAGTAAATATACTTGCAACAGAAACTCAGATAATTTATTATGAACTATGGGAGAAAAAATACAAAGAAGTTAAAAGGGAAAAATGGATTTCTTATGATGAACTTATCTGTAGTTTTATTGATGAAGTTCTTTTTGACAGTTTGAAAATATCATTCAAAGAAATTTTTAAAGCCGATATCAATGAAAAAGAGTTATTTATAACTGATTTTGCTTATGGAGAGATGTGTTCTCTATCAGGAACGCCTCCGGATGGGCGGCAGCAGATAAATAAGTTTGTTGCAGATAAAAACAAATCTGAACTCTTAAAATGGTTGAAGTCAGTAAATACAGAAAAGCAAATTTATGCTATTGACGGGCTTTATCAACTGGAAAAACAAGAAATTTTACTTACAGGAGAAGAAAAGGAAATAATAAATTTCATTACTAATAAAAAAGGAAGTGTCTATGTTTGTGATGGTTGCTTGTATTACAGGCAAGAAATTGGTGATGTGATAAAAGATTTTAAACTATGAAAGTTAGGCATCGCACAAC
>JAJDJJ010000014.1 GCA_030267125.1 Bacteroidales bacterium OttesenSCG-928-B11 | reverse complement strand
AAGCTACGTAGTAGCGCAACAAAACACGATTCAGTCTTTTGAAATGCCATTCGATAAAATAGTAAACCCTTGTTTTGTAAAGTGATTCTATTCAACTGGTTTTCAAAAATTTGAATACATTATTGGAAGTTTTACCGGACAGCAATAATCTTTTTTATTATTAGCATCTTTTCCTCATAAAATTTGTCACAGGAATCGACAAAAATCAAACACGGTTTTTCGCATCAAAAGCACGTTTTCACTTTTTCGGCTCATCGAATAAACGATACTTTTTCATCATGCCGTAAAATCGCTTAAATGAAAGGAAAACGCACAGCTATTTGCTATTTTTGCGGACGAAAAGGGGTTTTTGGACGGACTGGCATTGGGTGCAATGGGTGTACGGCAGATGATATGAACGATAAAAAAGAGAGTTTGAGAGAATGCAATTCCTAAAAATGTGTATTTTTTTTGAGTTTTAGGAATTTCATTTATCTTTGTGGAGAAACTTCTAAAGCCGTTTGTATGCAGAAAATTAAAAGACAAAAAGAACTTGACAAACTGTCTATACTGAAAGACAGAAATTTAATAAAAGTGATCACGGGTGTGAGACGCTGCGGAAAATCTACGCTTCTATTGCAATTTCAAGAAATCTTAAAAACTGAAAATCCACTTGTTTCTATTGTTTCTATAAATTTAGATTTTCCCGAATTTCGCTTTCTCGCCGAAAAAAGCTGGAAAGAAGTCTACGACTATATTCAAAATTTACTACAAAAAGGCATAAAGAACTATGTATTCATAGATGAAATACAAAACATTCCCGAATTTGAAAAACTTCTCGAAGGTTTATTCGTCAATCCCGATGTGGATTTGTATGTTACAGGCTCAAATGCCTATCTTTTATCGAGTGAATTGGCAACTTTACTTACAGGTAGAGCTTTCGAAATCAATGTTTTGCCATTTTCATTTGCCGAATATTTGGAATACACAAACAAATCGGCAAATCCCGACCGTGCATTTGCTGATTATATGCGAACAGGCGGATTTCCCGAAGCTGTCGGACTTGCACAAGAAAGTGAAAATTTTGCTTATGAATATCTGGATACTGTTTTCCAAAATATCTATCAAAACGATATACAAAAACGACATACAATTTATTATGAAACGTCATACAAAAAAGTCGTTCACTTTCTAATAGACAGCGTTGGTTCATCTGTTTCCGCAGGAAATATTGCCAAAGTTCTTACTGCAAACGGTAAGAGAATTGACAATAAAACCGTTTCAAAATATATTGATACGCTTGTTGAATCCTATCTTTTTTACAAAGTAAACCGCTATGATATAAAAGGAAAACAATATTTGGCAACATTAGAAAAATATTATCTTGTGGATTTAGGCTTGCGTTATGCTTTGTTAGGCAAGGAACTTTCTGTAGATGCAGGACGTTTACTCGAAAATGTGATTTTTCTTGAATTACAACGTCGAGATGAACAAGTTTGGATCGGAAAAGCAGATAATCTCGAAGTCGATTTTGTGGCAAGAGGGAAAGATGGCTATACGAAGTATATTCAAGTAGCATTGACAGTAAAAGAGCAAAAAACACTTGAAAGAGAATTGGCTCCATTTTCAAAAATCCCGGATTATAACGAGAGATTGCTCATTACAATGGATTATGAAAAAGGAAGTCATAACGGAGTGAAACAGATAAATGCGATAGATTGGTTGCTGAACAAATGATAAAAATCACTGCACCCAACAAACGGTATGCTGTAATGCGGGGTGTACGCCCGCAGAAAGTCCTGTCGGACTTTCAAGCGTTCACATCCGCGCAAACATTCGTGAAACCCCGTACTACAGCAAGCTGCCGGGCGTCAAACTGTCTAAAAACCCTATCCTCCTTAATCGATCAGTCCCCGCTCTCCCCATTTTTTATTATTCGCTTGAAATAATTTCCACCTTTAAAAACTTACATATCTTTTTTATTATTAGCATCTTTTCCTCATGAAATTTATCACAGGAATCAACAAAAATCAAACACGGTTTTTCGCATCAAAAGCACATTTTCACTTTTTCGTGCTAAATACGACTTGTTTAAAGTCGATTTCAACTCCTGTTTTTTCTGTCCATCGAATTTGGCGTAACTACTCACCCCTCTAATACTATTACAATGATTTCTTCTTCTTTCTACTTTTTGCTTGATCAAAAAGTAGCAAAAAATCAAGGCTTTGCGATCGCCACCCGCTCTGCCAAAATCTCTAAAGCAGAACAGCAGGGCGGCAAAAATGAGAGGAGTCAACCCCATTCTTCGTAATTCCTCTTTAGTAAAACCTCCTATCAGCCTCGCAAAACCGACCGGACAACCTCTCATTTTTGCAATGCACTCCGCAAAGCCTCCGTGTCCCTGCAGTCTGCTAAGAGATTGGCATTCACGCACCGCCGCATCGCGCAAAGCCATTGCCCGCGCACAGGGGAAAATAGTGATAAGTGATGAGTGATGAGTTGTCCTTTCAGCTTTTCTCTTTTCTCTTTTCTCTGTGTAACCTCTTATAAAATTCTTCCCAAAATAACATGCTGAGGAATAAGGGGGTAAGTAGTTACTAACTTCCCCTATTTCACAATCCTCATCCGTTTGCCGCCGCCGCTGTTTGCGGTGAACTCCGGAGCATACATGCTCTGAATGGTAGCCATGCCGGCGGAAAATTCTCCCGCTTGCGTGACAAACAAGTCGTAGGATATGGTGAATTGCCCTTTTCGTAATTTAGTGATAAAGAAGTTTGTACAGACATCCCTTACATTTTCGTAATAGCTGACATGCGGGGCAAATCGATAACCCGATGTGTTATTCACCGGTTCGAATGCCGATGGACGCAAGTCTTTGATATGCACATAGTCTAACTCTCTTTCGCTGTAAATATGTAGAAGAATCCGCACCTTTTCGCCACGCCGTAGCGGATTTTCTTCGGAGATGGTTTCCAAAACCTCACCCTTCCCGGTCATGACTACACGATACAGCTCCCGGCGAATTTCCACGCCATTCTGTGAAACGGGAACCCGGTCAAGTTCCTCGAAATATTGACGGAAAACCGAACCTCTGACACTGCCATCCCCCTGATTGGCAATCGTTACGCTGCGCATCGCCGGCGTGATCTCCTCCCCTTTCCATGATAATTTCAGATAACCGCTTCCCATCTCTCCATCCGGATGATTTTGTAAATCAATCAGATGCTCCCCAACTTGCGCCGTAATATCCGCAGAGTCACTGTTTTTCGAGTAGTTGTCCATCAGCGCATAGAGAACCTGTGTGTGCGTTTTCGTGCTTCCCCAACCATTTGCCTGTTTCCCGAAAAGCAACCACTGCTGCATCTTTTCCACCGATTCCTGATCTTTCGTAATCGCCTGGAATGCCTCGATGAGAACCGTTTGTCGCTCTAACATAGACTCATGCCAACGCCATCCATCGCCTTCCCGTTTCCAATACATGCCCATCTCATCGCTATACAATGCCATGGATTTCAGATGCGAAACGATCTCCTTTGCCATTTCCAACTCTCCGCTCCGGTGCATAATCAGCGCGATAATAGCCTGCATGTAAATCGATTGCGAAAGCCAGTTGGTTTTATAATATTGCAAAGATTCAGCATAAATACCGCTACACATATTGTCCAAAGGATGACTTTTCAGGAAATAGGATCTGCCATAAAGATAGTGGAAGAAATCGGGAGCGGCAAGCTGACGTTGCATAAACAGATTGGTATCGCGCATATAGTTGTCAGCCATTTGTTCGTCAATATATTTTATCGCAGAGTAAAGATTGTAAAAGTTGTTTTTAATTCCCATTTCATTCAATCTGCCGGTAGAGATCAGGATGTGTTGTGTAATGAACGGATCCATTTCCCCGCCGCTAAACCAAACAAACCCGCCTCTATGGTTCTGATTATTAGATAGTCTGCTTTTATCCTTGTTGATTCGTTTCTGAATCTCTTTTTTATCAAACAGATGCGCCATTGCCCTTTTATAATCTTCGGTTTTCTGTGCGTTTATAGCCCAAGGCATCTCTTCGTTCAGGATGCTTTTCAACTCCTCATTCCGTTCCATAGGATGGACAAAAGAGGTGGAAGAGGAAGTGCGCCACGCCGCCAGCATCTGTTCAATTTCAGGATTGTTATCCAAAATGTGAAGCAGCAGGGAGTTGGCGTATAATCTACTGAAAATCTGCTCACTGCAATGATAGGGATAGTTAACCAACGTGGGAAGGCTGTAGAGAATACCCCATAACGGATTTGATGAGATCTCTAACGTATAAGCATACTCCTCCGCACTTTCGGATTGATTCATCGCATTCAATGTGAATGTTTTAGATTGATTGCGATGAGCATACACCGGCATCGTCTCCGTGACCATAATCCGGGAGGGAAGCACAGGAATAATCCGCTCCTCTCCATCGCTGTGCTGCGCGGAAACAGCAACCGCCCGGCAGGTGATCGCATTCACATCCGACGGGATTGCCAAGCGGAAAGTGGCTAAATAGTCGCTCCCTTTTTGCGTGCTGAACTCCTGTTCTCCGACAGTGGTAACCATATCTAATGTATCGCCGGTGAACGTATTGGTAAACAACACTCTAATAACGCCCGAAATAATATCTTCGGAGAATGTCACTATTTTAACCTCATAATCAATCGTGTCTTTTTCGCGGAAGAAGCGCGGCGGATTGGGAACCACCATCAATGTTTTTTGTGTCAGAATCGTTCTCTCAATCGCCCCGGAGTAGCCTCTCCTATTTTGCGCCAATAGTTGCAACTTCCAACGGGTCAGGCTCTCGGGTGTTTTAAAAAGAAAGGTGGCTTTACCATTTTTATCCGTGAAAATGTGAGGATAGAAAAAGGCAGTCTCCTCGAAATTTCTACGAACAGGAATATGAAGTGACAATTCCGGCGCTTCTTCTTCTCGCAATCCGTTCCCGTCCATTAAAACAACTTCGCCGTCAGAGAGATATCCCCGCACGGAAGCAATTTCTCCATCTATGGAAGAGACACCTTCAGACTTGGCTAATGCACTGCTGACACTTGGTGATTTTCGCAATACATCTCTGACCTCTCCCTCTCTTTGATAACGAACGCTATTCAACGTCATCCGATCACCATATTCTGCGGGAATACCGCCTTGAATCAGATAACTGGTATATGAACCCAAATATGGGAATGTCTTTTCCCAATCCATCCGGAAACTTCCCCGAACGTGAAGTTCAAAAAGGAATAGTTTGCTATCTCTTCTCCATATTGCCATCGAAGAGTGTCCTTTTGTAAAGGGAGATCTCGGGTAATACCTCTTTCCCAGACTATGCAATTTATAACTATTGTTTAAAAAGGAATTGGGGGACAGCGCATCGAGCGAAGCATCATACATATTACATAGGATCTCAACCTGTTGCGCATCTCCATTTTGATTTGTAACCTCCACCTCCCAGCTCTCTTCGAAGCCCGGCGCAACCTGCTCCCGGAATGTGTTCACGGAGATATTCAAGGCCCTCTTTTTTTTCTTTTCAGGAACGAAAATTATTTCTCTATCTGTGAAAACCTCTCCTTTGTGAGCTAGAAAGAGCGTAATATTGAAAATTTTCTTATACTTTTTCTTCACAGGGATCTCTATCTTTTTCATCTCTTTATTCAACTGCACCCATTGATGCTCTCCTTTGCCTCCATCGCCACTATAAACAGAGAGCAGGACATGAGCATCTTTCAAATAACTGCCAACATACAACTCCAATCGATCTCCCTGATTTACTACGGTTTGTGGACAATGCAGGTAAACCGCGCGATAAACCGCGCTCTCTTTTTGTGCAGGATCTAAAAGATAGATCAATTTATCTTCTTGATACTCATTCTGTTTTTCATCTTTACAACGAAAGGTGATTTTATATGCGCCCGCCTCTTTGATCAGATGATCCGGGAAACGCCAATTTTGTTCTCTATCATAGAAGAAAGTTTCGGAAGATATCGCCCGTTCTTCATTCCACGTTTTGAAATCGCTTTTCCCATCAAAATCCAAATGAGGGAAACTTCTTTCCAAATTTTCATTGTCCACTAAATCAACTGTTTTGGGAGATGGTTTATAAGGAAATAGCCATTGTTCGGGCGGTGTAATTTTCGTGATTGTGCAGTGAATATCAAGTGGGATATCTTTTCCCACATTATTCGTGATAGACAAAGGAAACTCCCGATAGATGGAATCAGAGACAGAGAGTAAATCGGGAATGGCAAGTTCAATGCACAACGGTGAGCGGGAGACCTGAAGCTGATAGCTGTTTTTTTGCACTTCGCCGGTAATGTCGGTAACGGTGGCTTCTATCTTGAAGATGTGGCGTTCGGCATCGGATGCCGTCTCCTTAGGTGTTGCCGCAAACCGGATGAGATACTCTCCCTTTTCGTCGAGTTTTCCGTTGTCATAGTGGATGTTTTGATAATCATTTGTATAAGAAACATGGTATCTGATTTCCGCATCAGCAAGCGGATAACCGGCAAAGGCAATGGCTTTCACTGTAACCTCAACAGTGTCTCCCAGCGCATACACCTTCTCGGGATCCTCAAAAATCACTTCGAATTGCGGACGTTTGTACTCCTCCACACGCACACTATGCCCATCATACCTCCTCCACGAATGCCACCGCCTTTTTGAAAAAGAGAGATTGTTTCGCTTGGCTCCTTCGGGGAGTATGTATTCTCCGGAAAAAGAGCCATATCGATTGACTTTAACTTCATAATCGGTGCTATTATAATTGGGGTCACTTATTTCATAGCGAATTTTTCTATTCGGTAAAATCTTTGTTTTTTTCCCATTGCTTTTATATAAAATCCCCTTGTAGTGAATAGTTTGCCCTGGTCGATAGATGGAACGATCCGTAACAAAGAGCAAGTATCTCCTTTTAAAGCGCAGATTATAAAAAGGGAAAAAACTTCCATAAGAATGCTCATCATACGATTTTCTATTCATGAAACTCCCTTCGGGATGTGTGATGGAGATGAAGGAAGTTTTCCAGTTAATGTGGGTATGCACCATCCCAAAACGATTGGTTTTTGCTCTCCCATGAATACGCTCTTTCCCAAAACGTGAATTATAATACACCTTCTCAATCCGCACTTGGGGAAGCGGCTTCCCACTCCATCGGTGGAATGTCAGCAAATCACCTCTTTTTGTAGTAGAATAGTCAATATTGGAGACATAAATGTGTGTATAGCAATAAATTTTAGTCGAATCGGTTTTGTCAACGGCATAAACCATATAGTTCCCTTCCGGCAGACCGGGAAGAATCAGCTCCCCGTGAAACCACCGGTGATCGCCGTAATCGGCTAACTGCCACCTCGCCTCCCAAACATATTTCCTATGGAAAAAAGTATCTGGAAGCGGGCGGTAGTGGGCGCGTTCAATCAGCTCATAATCCTTATACTCCATCGGGAAAGCACGTAAAACCAACGTGTCTAAATTGGCATATCTCACCTTCATGATTGCCGGTTGGTGAGCCGAAAGGTATTGGGGTATCTCCAATGCAACTTTACCATCTGCGAGCAAGGTGATATACGATTGGGCATTTTTCCGAGTTGCCGGATTTATGTTTTTACAGGCGATCGTCTTCCGAAACCACTTCAATGCGGTATTCAAATCCGCGATGTAACTCGTATCAAAAAGGCTGATCTTTTCATATTCCGAATGGTTATTACAGTGAAACTGTCCCAATCGGAAGGTGATTTCGGGATAGCTCTCACTTTGTGAATTACACTGATTTTCAAATCGATGAAGAGCATCAAGATAAAGAAGCTCCCTGATATTGCCGGATCGCATCCTTGCCCACTCCCATCTATTCAGAGTAACCATCGCCAAAGCATGCGCATGGTCGATTCCTTCGGTATGATCACTGTCTTTCAGAGCCTGTGTGTGAAATTTTGTTAATTCTACATATAAATAGAGCTCCAGGTCAGACTTTTCAAGATATTCGGGCAAGGCGGAAAAATGGCGGATAAAAGTAGTGTCATCCGAAAAGAGATAGATCTTATTATCCGCAAAATCAACTCTTTTTGCACCAGGAATGGCACTTCTCTGGTTGGCAAGATAGGATAGAAAAGAGTTTGCAAAAAAATCATAGAGTGTCGGTTTATCCTTTTTATTAAGCAAAGCGGTCAGGATGAGGCGATAGTTGTCCACGGGAATGGTTTGCAGCAACGCTCTCTCTTGAAGGGCGGCTTGGTAGTGGAGAACAATCTGCTCCGTAAGAACTTTCGAGTTCCACTCTCTCAACAGAGGAGTGAGTGAATCGGAAGAGCGAGCAGCTCGCGAGTGGGATTGTCTCTCATAATCCACCAACATCTCGGCGGTCATGAAATGCCACAACGCTTTACACTCATTTTCGGTACTGTCGATCTGTTTCAGAAAAATCTGATACGCTCGCTGGTGAACATCTTGTTTGTCGTGTTGCGGAAGTTTTCTGATAACATCATACATTTCGCGGGTTGTCTGTTGGGAGACGGCAGTCACGGCTGACAGAATCAACAGAAAAAGGAGGAGAGCTGTTTTTTTCATAAACTGCGAATTATATTCCGCAAATTTACGAAAAAGAATCATCGTTTAATAACTTTCACAACTCCTACTTCCCCGTCTTTTTCCAACCGGAAAAAGTATAGGCCGGCGGGAAGGTTTTCCAATTTGATCATCTCTTCGGAAGCACTTATTTTTTGTGAATGTATGATTGTTCCAACGGCAGTAATGACCTGCAATGTGCATCTTTCCGCATTTGTAATATGTACGATATCATTAAACGGATTAGGATAGATTTCCATGTTGGAGACAAAGCCATCCTTCACACCTGAAACACCTCGATTAACCACTATGGTGTATGTCCTGACAGTGACCGTGTCTTCGGCGGTGACCGTGATCGTGATCATATTATCGCCGACAACCAGCGACGTGTCCGTCACATTTCCGGTTACCGTGGCATAATCGTGATTGGCCACGCCGGTGATGGTGATGGCAGCCACCTCATTCTCCACGTTCACGGCATAGGTTGTTATATCGGGGGAAAAACCGGGTTCCAAATTGCCGCTGCTGACCGTAAGAGAGCGCAACGAAGCGTCGTCCGACACCCTCGTGGCACCCAGGTTATTCGAACTGCCTTTGGTGCCGCCATGAAGGAATACAACCAGCTTGGCATGCCCGTCGGTTTGCCTGCCTACCGTGCGGCTATCACCTTGCGAGTATAGACTATCCGACATCTTCACTTGAAAGAAATCCAACTCACGTTTCCCTTCGTCAAACAATTTGAAAGCCACGTCGCGTTGGGCGCTTATCCCCCACGTAAAGCCGTCATCAACATTTTGTGTCCACACCTTGAACCCTTTCGCGGGCAACACGGTCCCGGCGGGAATCTGCCAAACCGCAACCTCGTTGGCGTCATCAATCTTCCAAATGACATAACCGGTCAAGTCAACGGAATCGTTCTCCGCATTATAGAGTTCCAGCCACTTGTCGTTGCCGCTGATCTCATTGACGTATATTTTCTTTCCTTCACCAGGCGCGGGCGTCTCATAAACCCCGTCATTATTGGAAGCATTCTTGGTGCCTCCGTCCAGGAAAACCACCAAGTTGGTATCGCCGTCGGTTTGCCTGCCCACCGTGCGGCTATTACCTTGCGAATATAGATTGTGGATCATGCGCACTTCAAAGAAATCGAGTTCCCTCTCCTCGTTGTCAAACAGTTTGAAAGCCACATCGCGTTGGGCGCTTATCCCCCAGGTGAAACTTTCCGGCTCATTACGCGTCCAGGTGCTGAAGCCTTTGGCGGCAATGGTTGTTCCGGCGGGAATCGTCCAATTGGACGTGGCGCCGGTTTCATCAATTTTTTGAACAATATACCCCGTTAGATCAACGACCCCGTCTTCATCATTATAAATTTCCAACCACTTGTCATTCCCGCTGATCTCATTGATATAAATCTTTTTGGGCGCAACGTATGCCGCACGGATAACATTCACGGTATATGTTTTGGTGGTTGTACCATTTTCGGCAGTGACCGTGATCGTGATCACATTATCGCCGACAACCAGCGACGTGTCCGTCACATTTCCGGTTACCGTGGCATAATCGGCAGTAGCCTTACCTTCTATGCTAATACTTGTTATGCTATGAAGCACATTTACCTCGTATGTTGTTGTATTGGGATTAAATACAGGTGACAACGATCCATTATTGATGGTAAGACTTTTCAAGGTCGCATCAGAAGATGCTGTGCGAACAGTAAAGCTCAATGATGACTCCAATGAGAAAGTTTTGCCCTGATTTTTACCGGACAGAAGCAGTTTGTCGCTGTACTCGCCTACTGAAAGCGAAGTTTTGGGTGTCACACCTATCTTTATCAAATAGCCACCATTTCCCATAGGGATGGTTTGAATTTCGGAAGCAATTTCAAAACTGGAAAGAGCTCCTTTCTGCAAACTCACCGTTAGATTACTCACAGTGTCATACGCGACAAGCGTAATATATTGCGGGGCAACGGTAATACCGGTGGGTACGGAACCTAAATTTTTAGAGACGGGACACACTTCCACTTTATTGATTTCTGTATGGAGATAAGCCGCATGCAAATTATAATAGTTTTTTAAATTTGCTATAGAACCCAAAAAATTATTTGCACCGGGAGCCGACCATGTAATCGCCTTTAAATTTTCCGCTGCTGACTTTTCCAACATAGTTGCCATCTCCTCTATATAATCAGGAATAGACATAATATCGTCATATTTCTCATTCCATCTCTCTTTATATTTCACGGCAAATACCGGATCATCAAAAAATTTTCTGAAAAAATTAGTAGTAACCATTAACATTCTTGTTGCAGGAGTATGATAATGCGTATAGGAGCCGTAAATATATCCATATCCACAATCAAAATCCCACAGGGGGCCCATATTTATCAAATCGCCCTTATCCTTGTACATGTATACGGAATAGGGCTGTCTTATTTCTCTATTATCGCAAATTTCATTGATCATCACATAGTCAATGAACGTGTTCATATTCAACATGTCCCTATAGCCGTTTTCCGGAAAATTGGAACTGGCGACAGCGCTTGTCAAAGCATTTACCTCATTTCGCACAAAGTCGTAAGCGGGATTGCTGATGTTAGCAGGATCCACATCCGGCGATTTAATCATAACCGGGAGATTATATCCGGTTGTCCTGAATTTGGGTTCTTCATCATAATAACCATCTAATTCCACAAACCATCCCTGGTCTTCGTCAATGTCAACACGTCCTTTTCCCACTTGATTCTGTTCAGTCACCAGAAAATTACCTTTATAGACTCCGTTCAAATAAAGCTCTACAAAATTCACCGAGTGGTTAAACGGGAGTCCAAAGCGGTCGCCCAATTCAAACGCCGTCGCATTAAACAAGAAAGTTGCGTCGCGGTATTGCGCATGCAAAACCCAACTTTTTGCCGCTTCCAGGCCAAACAAAGAAGTTTTATTCCGAAATTTCACACGGTATGATTTCTTTTGGGCATTAGGATTAAACCAACTATCATTTCCCCTCCCCCTGATCTCATCCGGAAGATTAGGATCGTTTCTCAAAATATTATTATCCGGATTATTAGGATCATCCAAAATGAATGAGACCATATTGGTATAGACATCTTTGCTTGTAATAGCCGCACCGTTCTCCGTCTCAATCTTAATCACGGGCAATCCGCTTGCTTGCGGAGATTTAAAGATGACAGTATAATGCACATCATCGCCTATCGTATAGATAACATCCCTGCGGAAATCATTCAGCGAACTTCCGCTTGTCTGTACGGTGTCCCCTACTTTAACCACACAATTGCTATCCAGCGTAAATGTCGCGGAAAGTCCAGCAATATCTTCAATCCACCGTTGTGTCGTAAATGTGATGGTGTGATTTTGATTGTCGATAGCGCCGTCAAGCCCCGTTTCCCATCCTATTGCCGCAGCGGTAAATCCGAAATAGGTAAACGATTGGGCCGAAACCCTTGTCGCTATTGGAGTTATACATAAAAAGAAGACAAACAATAGTCCTATTGCAATCTTATGGTTTACATTGAATTTCAATATTTTGCCAAATAAAGGCATCCACATATTTTTCATAATTGGTAATTTATATTAGGTTTAAAAAGATGTTTTACTAATCGTAAACGGATTCACTAATAGCTTCTGCAAAAATAACACAAATAACCCAATCATTCAGCTTATTGCATTATTTTAGCAAGACATTTCAATTATAGAATCATCGATGGCATCATGCCATTTCCCTTCGTGCGACCAGCGACAATTTCCGATACGCCAAGCGGATTACACAACATGTTTATATGCAGTACTACTAAAAGTGAAGTATGTGAGAATCAACCCCTCCAAATTTTGATTATTTTCCATACTTTTGCACACCAATTTTTAAAATTAGAACAGAATTATAATTGTATGAAAATCAAGACATCTATTTTTTTAATTATCACTATTTTATGTACTCATAACGTGATGAATGCCGAATCTTTTATTGACAAAAATATGGTAGAAAGGACCACGAGTGCTTTGACAAAGAAAAGCTCCCTGCCGCAACATATTATCGAACGCGGCGTATCGCAAGCCGCCGCTTTTTGGTTATCGTCGGACGGTTCGAAAGAGGAGTTTCGGCAGTTCTGCGAAGACCATCAATGCAAAACTCCTCAAGAAAAAGAGAAACTTTTTTACAGATTATGCGAGAATTTCGAATCGATTCTCGGGCATAACAACCGCGTGATGATCGACTTGTTGATGCCCACGCATGTTTCCGGTGTCGAGAGTTTGCCCATCGATCAATATTTTGGATCTTACGATGGATTGGCACATCTGAATGACGACATGTTCAACAGTAAAATCGCCTTCATTGTGATCCTCAACTTCCCGCATTTCACATTGGATGAGAAAAACAGGAACGGTTCATCTTGGAGTGATTTGGAATGGGGTTATGTGCGGTTGGGCGACTTGTTCACCTCGCGCGTGCCGGCATTCCAACAACAAAAAATCGGCAAATCCACCGCCGATGCCGACAACTACATCTCTAACTACAACATATACATGGGCTTAGTTTGGAGCGACAAGAATGTGAAATACTGGCCTCTGAATCCGGCGTTGATTTCACACTGGGGACTGCGCGACGAGATCAAATCCTCATACGCTGATAAACAAAACGGCCTGGACAAACAGCGTATCATCTATAATGTCATGAAACGCATTGTAGATCAATCTATTCCAGAAGATGTAATCAATAACACGGAATACATTTGGTACCCTTCATCCAATCAAACGTTCATTGAAGTAAACAATTCATATATCGAATTTGGCGGAAAATCGGAGAATAATATACGATACCAGCATCTTTTGAATATTTTTAATTCCATCAAGGCTACCGACGAATATTACGGCGAAAAGTCGAATTATATCGACCGTAAGTTCGACGATGAGTTTGAGATCTCAGTGAAAGAGACGGAGCGCTTATTCCACAATCTGCTCTCCTCTCCGCAAGTTGCCGAGGTGTCAAAACTGATCTCCAAGCGGTTAGGACGCAAATTGGAACCTTTCGATATTTGGTACGATGGTTTCAAAAACAGAAGCACGATGGACCAAACGAAACTGGATCAGATGGTGATGTCGAAGTATCCCACTAAAGAAGCGTTCGCAAATGACCTGCCCCGCATTTTGACCGATCTGGGATTCACGCCGGAGCGGGCGCGCTTCATCTGCGACCACATCACTGTTGACGCTTCTGTGGGGGCAGGACACGCCTGGGAAGCCGCTATGCGAAGCGACAAAGCAAGACTCCGCACACGTATCGGTGAAAATGGCATGGACTACAAAGGATATAATATCGGCATCCATGAATTTGGACATAATGTGGAACAAACAATCTCGCTACATAACGTGCACAACTACTTCTTGCGCGGCGTGCCTAACACCGCCTTCACCGAAGCGTTGGCATTCACGTTCCAAGCCAAAGACTTAGAATTATTAGGAATTAAAAACGAAGACGACAAAGCCGAATACCTCAACACATTGGACGCATTTTGGGGATGTTATGAAATTATGGGTGTAGCTATGGTCGACATCAAAGTTTGGCAATGGATGTACAAGCATCCAAACGCAACTGCGGCACAATTGAAAAATGCTGTAGTGCAAATAGCCAAAGACGTTTGGAATCAATACTATGCTCCTATTTTCAAGAAAGAAGACCAAACCATTTTGGGCGTATATTCCCACATGATTGACGCACCGCTTTACTTATCTGCTTATCCGATTGGTCATTTGATCGACTTTCAAATGGAAAACTATCTAAAAGGAAAAAATCTGGGGCAAGAAGTGGAGCGTATCTTCAAAATTGGACGGAAGTCGCCAAATGTGTGGATGAAAGAAGCGATCGGCACTGAGTTATCGGTGCAGCCACTATTGGATGCCACTTCAGAAGCCGTGAAAAAAGCGAGTGCTAAAAAATAGGACATACGAATTATGAACACCAAAAAGGATATCGTTGAGAATTGGCTGCCACGCTATACCGGCTTACAGCTCGAAGAGTTCGGGAGATATGTAATCCTCACGAATTTCAAAAATTACGTCTCCAACTTCTCCGTCCTCATGGACGTGCCGATTATGGGATTAGACAAGCCGATGCAGAGTGCGACCAGCAACAATATCACAATCATCAACTTTTCAATGGGCAGCCCGATGGCGGCAACGATCATGGACTTGCTCACCGCCGTAATGCCAAAAGCGGTTCTGTTTTTGGGAAAAACCGGCTCGGTAAAAGATTACATCCATGTTGGGGATTACCTACTACCCATTGCGGCAATCCGCGGCGAAGGAACTTCCAACGACTACTTTCCTCCGGAAGTACCGGCACTACCGGCATTTAACATGCAGAAAGCGATCTCCGCCTCCATTCGCGACTATGGTTGCGATTACTGGACCGGCACCGTTTACACCACCAACCGGCGAGTTTGGGAACACGACAACAATTTCAAAGAATACTTGAAGAAGATTCGCTGCACGGCTGTGGATATGGAAACTGCAACGCTCTTATCCGTTGGATTTTACAACCGAATACCCACTGGCGCGCTCCTCTTGGTCTCCGACCAACCCATGTTTTCCGACGGTGTAAAAACCGAAAAAAACGACCGGATTGTCACTGAAAAATATTCCATCGAACACCTGAAGATCGGCATCGACGCCTTAAACCAGTTGATAAACAAAGGAATCACCGTAAAACACCTTAAATTTGACTACTACGAATAGCCGATATGACATTTGAAGATATAATTAACAAGTTGAAGAAAAAAGAATTTGCCCCCGTCTACTTACTTATGGGGGAAGAACCTTTTTTCATCGATGAGATTTCGGATTACTTGGAAGAAAACGTTATAGAAGAAGCCGACCGGGATTTCAACCAAGTGGTTTTCTATGCGAATGACAAAGATGTAGACGCGGCGTTGGTGATTGCCTCAGCTCGGGAGTATCCGTTCGGTGTTCCTTATCGCATGGTCATCGTCAAAGAGGCGAAAAACCTTAAAAATATCGACCTGCTCAAAGACTACGCGGCGAATCCTTCTCCGACAACCGTTTTAGTTATCTGCCATAAATACGGCAAATTAAAAGCCGCCCAATACAAACCTTTTGAAAAAAACGGCGTCCTTTTCACTTCCGACAAAATCAAAGACAACAAACTGGCGGCATGGGTGCAAAGTCAAGCGGCAGCGCACAAATTCGACATGGATGTGACTTCCGCCAACATTGTATCCGAAAGTATCGGCAACGACCTCACCCGTATAAACAACGAACTGTTAAAATTGAAGATATTCCTTCCGGATGGAAGCAAAATCACACCGGATATTGTGGAAAGATATATCGGCATCAGCAAAGAGTATAACGTCTTTGAGTTGCAAACGGCATTAGGAGAGCGGAATATCGCCAAAAGCAATAAGATCGCCCTCAACCTTGCGCACAACAGCAAAGAGAATCCCATCGTCAAAATTGTGGCGGTTCTTTATCCTTTCTTTTACAAGATGTTAGCCTACCACTTAGCTCCCGACTACTCCAAAGAAACAATGACGGCCATCTACGGCAACATGCACCCTTATGTGCAACAGCTCAACACCGGTTATGCCCAACGCTACTCCGTGCCCCAGCTTCAGAAGATCGTCTCCCTTCTCCGCGAATTTGACCTCAAAGCCAAAGGAATCAACAACAACGCCTCCGACGAAGAACTGATTAAGGAGCTGATATACCGCATTCTCAACTAAAAAAACACCCATGAAAAAGATCATCATACTATGTGCTATTCTTCTTGCTTGCAGTCACCTTTTCTCTCAGGGTAGCGGAATCCGGGGAGGTGTGCGCGCAGGTGCGACAACGAGTCAAATTTCAGGAGATGACCTTTCGGGGTTTCACAAACTGGGTGCTTACGCCGGTGTTTTCGCCAATATTCCATTCCCGAATGAAAGGTGGAAATTTCAAATGGAGTTGAACTTCATCATGAAAGGGAGCAGTCGTTTTGTGAAAGCCAGCGATGACCCAAACGCCGTGCAAAAATATGTGCTCAACCTTTTCTATATAGAGCTGCCCCTTTTGATCAAATATAACGCATTCCGGAATTTCGACATTGAGTTAGGCCCCACGATTAACTTCCTGATGGGCAGCCGCGAAGTCGACCTCGGCGGGCAAATCATGGGACGACCACCTTTTCGTTTTTTTGAATTTTGCATACTCGGCGGAGTTTCCTACTCTTTCAACGAACACTGGAGTATTAACCTCCGATATACCAACTCCATTATTCCGGTAAGGATTCCCGATTGGGCGTACTATCGCTCCGTTAAAAAACAGTTTAACAGTGCGTTCGCATTGAGCGGGGTGTTTCAATTCTAAATATTACAACAAAGATGAAAGAGAAGATAAAGATTGGAATAATTCGTTGTCGTCAAACGGAAGATCTGTGTCCGGGCACTACTTGCTTAAAAGTAGCCACTAAGGGCAAATTGGCATTTGCCGACTATGGCGAATGTGAAATCGTCGGATTCGTCACTTGTGGCGGCTGTCCGGGCAAGCGCTCCATTCCTCGCGCTAAGATGTTAGTTGAGCGCGGCGCCAAAGTGATCGCCTTTTCCACATGTATTTTCAAGGGAACGCCAATTGCTTTTGTATGCCCTCACGCAGCACAAATGCGCGATGCCATCCGCAAAGCCATCGGCGATGATATTGCGGTATTGGAATACACTCATTAGGATACAAAAAGACCCCCTAAGGCAGCTAAAGGCATACTTCTACCCCATCCGAATTGCAAACCGCCAACACTTCACTCTGCTCCTTCCCGCGTTTTCGTCTCCACATACGAATTGAAAGTATCGTATTGCGTTTGGTTGATGAGACCACGATCGAGCATGCGGCGGGCGATGAGATGCATCTCCTCGCGGCGCTCGTTAGTGGGATAACCGTCAGCATCCAACGCTCTGGCGTATTGCTTGGGGGAGCGGATCAGCGTGGCTAAAAAGACGCATTCCCCAAAGCTCAAACGATCGGGTGATTTATCGAAATAGAAACGGGAAGCCTCGCCCAGTCCGTAAACCTGCGGCCCCCATTCAATGATATTAACATAAATCTCGAACATTCGCTCTTTGGAAATCAGTTTATTATCTTCGATTAGCCACACCAAGAAGAGCTCTTCAATCTTGCGGGAAAAAGTCTTCTTTTTTGTTAAAAAGAGATTTTTCACCAACTGCATAGAGAGCGTGCTACCACCGCGAGACAATCTTCCCCGCTCTAAATTAGTCACTATTGATTCTTTCATCGAGGATTTCAAAAATCCGGCATGTCGAAAAAAGGCAGGATCTTCCGCTGCTAAAATCGCATACTTCAGATAGAAGGGAATCTGATCATAAGCCACAAAATCATCCTGAGCAGGAGATATCCATATATCGCGCACGACAGTTCCTTCTTCCTTGTACTCATAGTGAAAGTCGCGATTATACCGCATAAAAAACTCCCGTGTGGAATCCGTAAAGGCTAATTTACGGGATGAGAGGTTGAAATCGAAAATGAGATTTTCAGGCACTGAAAAATCACAGTCAAATAGCAGTGAAAAATCCACCTTCCCGTCAATCTCTAATTTTGGCAACACCCTGAATAAACCGGAAGGCATCATCGCAACAAAATCCCGATATTCAAACTGGGTGTCAAAAATTTGGAATTTCAGCCATTTATTACTGTGCTCCTCAAAAATCAACAAGAAGGGAACCTCAAGCCCATTCAGCGACAGGGTCGAAGTAGAATCAATATATATGCGATTTGGGGAGATTCGCACGGAACAATCTAAAATCATATCATCTAATGCTATCTTTTGTTCCACAGCGATGGGATGGAAAAATGCAACGTCCTCCATTTCCGCTTTCACCGTAAAAGACAAACCGGCTGGTTTCTCATCCAATAAATGATAGGAAAAGTGTAATTCGGCGAAAGATATGTCCATATTCCACTTTTTCTGACAAAAATAATTCGGTGATTGTTTCTCTTTATCCCCTTCATAACTTAGGATTCCGTCTATTTTGGAGCGATCGGTGGAGATGTTGCCTGATAAATGCCACGGAGTGATATTCCCTTTTTCACTTTGCCTCAATTCTCCCGATAGCAACTCCCCGACAATATGCAGGTTTTCCACTTGATATTCACAACAATCTTCTTCTGAAAAAGCAATGGTTATCCTATTTGCATTAAATTTTTGAGGAAGATAGTGATGGAAAGCCCGTAATATCTTATCTAATTTAGTGGCAAGAAGAGCTTCATCTAACACATTCTCCTCTTCTTGCGGTGTTGTCTCCATCACTTGTTTTTCATTCGCTTTAACAAATAACTGATCGATTTGAAGATCTGCAGGATAGGGCTTTAACAATCCTTTGTCATAACCTAATTCAACATCCACACTATTCACTAAAAAAAGGGTATCGTAAAAGGGTTGAGTCGTAACCATTAAATTATCGAAATGCAGTTTTTCATATTTTTTAAAGGTAAAATCATCATATTTAATATCTATCTGGTAAATTTTCTCTACGGATGTGATTTTCTTTTTGATGTATGATTTAACGAAAATGGGGGAAAGCAAAAAGAGTATAAAAACAATGAATACAAAAATAGACGGGATGAGCCAAAAAAGATGTTTTTTATGAAATTTCGGTTGTTTTTTTTCGGGTATATGATCCATTCTGAAATTTGTTTTTGTTTTCACGTACGACAATAAAACGAAAGGTTGTATTTCAATGCTGCAAAAATAGGAATAAAATAGTACTTTTGCGTAGTCAAATCAATGAAAACCGATGGCTCAGCAACGACAACGACTATATCAAAAGCAACAGCTGAAACAAACCGTCTCCATGCAGACGGTACAGTTTATGCGTTTGTTGGAAATTCCATCCAATCGCCTTGAAGATGAGATTTATAAAATCGTCGACGAGAATCCCGCGTTGGAGGTTGATTACGATGCGCCGGTGGAAACTTATGAGGGAGAAAACGCTGGCGACACTGATTTCAATACCGATGATGTCTCGGAATTATATGCGGAAAACGCTATTTCCGATGATGTTTTCGATGATTTTTTCAACAACGAAAGTTATGAGGACGATTATGACTATAATTTGGAAAAAAACTGGGCGACAATCAACCAGTCGAAAGACGACAAATACCGGGAGCCCATCATCGTGAATGATTCTTCGTTACAGGAGTTGCTTATTTCACAATTGAATGTATTAGATGTCAGTGAAAAAGATCGCCCAATTGCAGAATATATCATCGGCAATATCGACAACGACGGCTATCTGAAGCAGGATCTCAACGCCATCGCCACCGATCTGCTGCTTACCTATAATATATACACTACCGCATCCCAGATCGAACAATTGCTCACCGAGTATATACAGACACTTGATCCACCCGGGATTGGCGCGCGTAATTTGCAAGAGTGCATTTTATTACAATTAAAAAGATTGCCTCAAAACAGAGTCAGCTCTTATGCGATTCTAATTATTGAGAAACATTTTAACTCATACTCATTAAAACATTACGACAAGATCAAGTCGCAACTGCAAATCGACGACGCGACCTTCAGGGATATTGTGGAACTGATCCAGAGCTTGTCGCCCAAACCTGCGGACAACACTTCTCGCAACGAGATCGCTCTCAGCTACATCATCCCCGACTTCACCATCTCTATCGAGGATGGGAAACCTAATCTGACCTTAAACAACGATTACATTCCGAAACTACGTGTAAATAAGGAGTATGCGGAAGTTTTAAATTTTCTCAAAAGCGAAAAAAACCAGAAACGCAAAGCGGAAGCGGAAAAGTATTACAGAGAGCACCTTGAAAATGCCACTAATTTCATCAATACGCTTTCGCAAAGGGAGTTGACCATGTACAATATCATGTATGTGATCATGATGAAACAGGAGAAATATTTCATCACCGGCGATGAGATGAATATAAAACCTATGATCCTGAAAGACATAGCCGAAGAACTTGGCGTGGACATCTCCACTGTTTCGCGCGTGACGAACAACAAGTACGTGATGACTCCTTACGGCACGCTGCCGATCAAACGTCTCTTCTCCGAATCGATCGGCGATGACGATGTCTCTTCTATTGAAGTCAAAACCATAATTTCTCAACTCATTGAAAAAGAGGATAAATCAGCGCCATTAACCGATGAAAAACTTTGTGCCGAATTAGAAAAAAAAGGGTATAAAATCGCCCGCCGCACCGTGGCAAAATATCGGGAACAATTAAACATTCCGGTAGCGAGGTTGCGAAAAGAACGGTAATTCATCCCGCCGGGATGGGGAGCTAAACTCTGCTTGACAGGCCACCAATGGCGAAAGATGATTGCGGCAGCCATCCCCCAACTTGACACAGACACCTTGTTTCTTGCTACTCCTCAACCAACTCTCTGATTACCGTTGCCGCCGCGAAGCATCCAAATATTGCGGGCATATAAGAAATCGTGCCGACTACCGACAACTTGTTGATACTGGGATCCGCTTCGATCTTCACTGCCGATTCGGGTACAATCTCGGGCGAAAAGACCGCTTTAAAGCCACTTCGAACACCCAACCGATGCAGTCGTTTCCGCAAGGCGTGCGCCAGTTTACATTGATAGGTCTTCTTTATGTCGGCCACTTGCACCAACGACGGGTCCATCTTTCCACCTGCACCCATTGCTGAAATGATCTTCATATTGCGCTGCATGGCAAAATAGATGAGGAAAACTTTGGGCGCCAACGAGTCTATCGCATCAACCACGTAGTCGAAAGGCGCGCTGTCGAGCAACTCGCCCGTACCTTCATCGCGTATAAACTCTTGGATAGCATGCAGTTTTAATTCGGGATTAATTTGCAGCAGCCTCTCCTTCATCACCTCTATCTTGGGTTTTCCCACTGTGGTTACCAGCGCCGGCAACTGACGGTTACGATTACTGTGGTCCACATTGTCCGCATCCACGATGGTCATCTCCCCAACTCCCGCCCGTGCGATCTGCTCCGCGGCATACGCACCCACGCCACCTAAGCCTACCACCAAGACGTGGCGATTCCGCAGCCGATCTAATTTTTCACGGCCAAGCAATAATTCGGTTCTTTCAAGCCAATTCATATCCAACTCGTCAACTCCATATATTCACCGTCCCGTTTCATCCAGGACATTTGCCGTTTGGCATAGCGGCGGGTGTGGGCTTTGATCTGCTCCACAGCTTCATCCAATGCGATCTTGCCGTCAAAATAAGCGAATAGCTCCTTATATCCCACCGTATTCAACGCATTTAGGTGACGCCAAGGGAGCAGCAATCTCGCCTCTTCCAATAAACCAAGCTCCATCATCACATCCACCCGGTGGTTAATCCGCTCGATGAGTTCCTCGCGGGAACGAATGAGCGCATATTTCACTATATTGAAATCCCGTGTTTTCCGTTCGGCCGTCATCTGTTGAGAGTAGGGCTTGCCCGTCTGGAGACACACCTCCATTGCTCGGATCAACCGTTTGGGGTTGGCGATGTCGGTTTGATTATAGTAAACGGGGTCGAGCAGTTTTACTTGGTGGCGTAGCCCTTCCACACCTTCATTGGCGAAGATGTCGAGTACCTTTTGCCGGATTTCCGGATCCGGATCGGGCAAATCGTCGATACCTTTGCAAACGGCGTCGATGTAGAGACCACTTCCACCGACCATAACCACTACAGGATTTTCCCGAAACAACTCCGGCAATAGCTTCAGCACATCCTGTTCAAAACGGGAAACGCTATAATACTCCTCAATGGAAAGATGTCCGACAAAATAGTGTGGCGCGCGAGCCAGTTCCGCAGCCGTGGGTTTAGCGGTACCTATCGACATCTCCTTGTAAAATTGTCGGGAATCGGCGGAAACGACAGCGGCGGAATATTTTTCCGCCACTTGGATCGCTAAATCCGTCTTTCCCACAGCCGTTGGCCCGTAAATGACACACAAGGTTGGAGAGTCTGTCGATATAAGAGGAAAATTAGAAATCATTTCCTATATCCTCGATACTGCCTAAATCAAAAGCATCCTCTTCATTGTACCCATCTTGAAACTCATCACCACCGTCATCCAGATCATCCATGAAATCATCTTCCGGATTAGGCAGGTTAACACTCGCAACTTCCGGCGGCATCTCTTTGACTTTGTACGTACAACGCGGATATTCCACGCCGTTCTGTTTCGGATTGATTTTCAAGAGTTCAATGTAGAACACTTTCGGTTTCAGGAAATCATACTCATAAATGATTTGCTGGTGCGGATCGGTGATGAAATTTTTCAACACGGAATCGTTCATCACGCTTTTGGGCATGTTCGGATCGGTCGAATAATCATCGTTTTCCGCGTATTCCGGTGTTTCCACTACCCGGTCATCGCCCATGTCGATCAACGTGATCTCCTTTTGTTTATTCCATTTGCTATCACAGATAAAGAAAGAGGCTAATTCATTCCCTTTCAATCCGATGGATGAGTATAGGATATCGTGAAACGAGGCGAAAGTATCATGAGACAATATTTCGATATCTCTCACGAAATCTTCCACGTCATCAAAATAAACTCTGAACTTGTAGAAATACATTATCTGTAGTTTTTAATATTTATAAAACACTTTTTATGTTAAATGGCTACAAAAAGCACCTATTCATCCATGATCATATTATGGAAGACATTGGTTACATCGTCGTCTTCTTCGATTTTCTCCAAGAGTTTTTCAACTTCTTGTTGCTCTTCCGCAGTCAACTTCTTCATATCGTTTGGAATCCGCTCAAACTTAAAGGATCTGATTTCCCAATCGTTCTCCTCGAAGTATTTCTGAATCGGGCCGAAGTTTTGGAAGTCGGCAAAAATTGATATACCGCCTTCATCCTCAAAAAGTTCGTCTGCTCCAAAATCGATCAATTCCAATTCCAACTCTTCAATATCCACACCTTCTTTTTGCCCTACCACAAAGCTGCATTTTCTATCAAAAATAAAATCAAGCATACCGGTAGTTCCCAGTGCGCCGCCATATTTATTAAAATAGCTTCTCACATTAGCAACCGTTCGTTGGTTATTGTCCGTTGCAGCTTCAACAACGATAGCGATCTCGTGCGGCCCGTACGCTTCGTATACAATTTCTTTATAGTCGGATGTATCTTTTTCGAATGCTCTTTTGATTGCTCTTTCGATATTCTCTTTTGGCATATTCTCAGAGCGTGCGTTTTGAATCAAAAGTCTCAATTTGGAGTTCGTTGCAGGGTCGCCTCCGCCGGCTTTAGCCGCCATCGTGATCTCTTTTCCCAAGCGGGTAAAGACTTTCGCCATATTACCCCAACGTTTAAATTTCCGTGCTTTTCTAAATTCAAATGCTCTTCCCATAATTTTGTATCTTTTTTAAATGAACGCGCAAAAATAATAAAAAGTGACAAGTGACAAAAGGGATGCAAAAAAATGGAGAATGATTAATTCAAAAATATTCAACCTAATAAATGAGCCAAATAGATTCAATCTATTGCACCACAATTTTTCGTGTATAGATAGTGTCGTTCATTTCAATGCGTAACAGATAGATTCCGGGCGCAACATTCAATTGAATTTCAGAATTAGCTTCTAATGTATAGTTAGCTAATATCTTCCCGGCAATATCCATCAGTACGGTTTTATTTGCCAATGGAGTTGAAATATTCACTTTTCCGGAAGTTGGATTCGGATAAATTTTGATTTTTGCAGGATCAAAAGAGTTGACACTATTTCCTTTTTCGGTAGTAAATGACCAGCTAACACTTTTATTAAGACCTTCTATCGCACTTGACGGAATGGTGATCGTATATGTGGTCTCAGGCTCAAAATCATCATGAGAGATATGGAGTTTATAATTTTCAACCATCGCGGAAACATTTGCTACATTTGGAGTAATCGCAATTTCCGAAGGATCTGTTATCGTTATATTTTTATTGAAAATAACGGAAACTGGTGAATGTACGGGAACATTAACGGCATCTTTTGCAGGGTAATGACTGACAGCCTTCAATTCTTGAACACCGCTTGCCGCAGAGAATTTAATATCATCAATATCCAAATGAAAACGATAATCCGAGGTGTATTTAATGGCAAAATATTTTGCCCCCGCCGGAATGGTATCCCGATATAATGTCCAAGGTTGAGTATTGGTTGCCGTTTGCTCATCTCTCCAAGTAAAACTTGCAACATCTTTATTGGTCATCGAATACCCTACCATGAAACGTTCATCATCAAAAGAAGTTTTATAATAAAACTCAACTGCTAAGTTACTTTTGGCTTCAGGTAATTTCATGGAAATGAGATATTGCGAATAATCTGTGCTTACGGTACCTGAAAAAAATCTGAAAACATTACTTCCGCTTAAAGCATCCCATGTTGAAACAACTCCCGCGTCATTATCATCTGTCGCACACAAGACAGTCCACGCAAATAGACCTTCAAAATCTTCAAAATAAGGCAATTGTATATAATTTGTATCAAAAGAACTTCCCAGTAGCGATATTGTTAACGTATCGGCTACGCCTGGAGCAGTTACTGTAAGAGTTCCTTGATCATTAGAGGTTGTTGTTGAATTATATTTTACATAAACTTTCCCACCCAATCGAGGTAGAGAAACGGAAGAAGAGAAATTTACACTATCCAGAGAAACTTGGAAAGGAGCAGTTGTTGTTGCAGTGATGTTGCCGGTAATATTGAATCCCGTAATGGAAACAGGAGCAGCAAAATCAGCGTCATCAGCAAATTTGCTAATAGCAAGCTCCTCTTTTTCCGCTTCAATTGAAGCTATGCCTTCTGGATTTTTCATTAAACGAATGATTATATTGTATCCCATATCTTTTACCAAATAACCATACGTGAGCATATAATAGGAATACCGATCATCTCCCTGCTCACAAGCCACATCGATATTTGTTTGATCAAGTTGATTGATGCAAACAAAATATTTTCCGGGTTGCAGGATGATGTCCGGAATATTAAACTCGGTGATGAGTTTGCTCATGGCCGGTGTTTTTGTGAAATTACCGGAAGTATAGATATGGGTTAATCGCGTACCGGAAACCGAAAAAATCGACAAGGTAAAGCTATTTGAAACAGTAATAGTAGGAAATCCAACTGCAATAGACCTGAAAGTATCAGGCCTGAAAATCTCGAAAACATTTCCAAAAGAGGAAGGCATCCAGAAACCGATACGCCCTATTATGTTTCCTTGATCTAAAGCTAACGTGTTGGGGGTTATCGCAAATTCATGTTGTGCAATATTGTTGGTTAAATCATCATCCTGATAATCAATTTCTGCGGTAATACTATAATCACCTATTTGTGAAGTGGAAAAATTAGAAGTCGTTGTAACGGTAGTTTGAGTATTAGGATGAATAGTATTTGTAATACTGCTCGTATGGGAAAAAGTTCCCGGTGTTATTGAAAAATCAACATTCACAGCATCTGTCACTGCGCTTCCCTGATTAGTTACTATAGCGGAGAGAGGAAAATAAGCCTGGCTTGCAGGTACCATTGTGTAAAACTGTGGCAAGGTAACCTTCAAGTCATCAGAAGGTTCCGTCACAAGTTGAATATTATCAATAGCGCCATCATCACCATTCTTTCCCGTATATTGGAAGGCAATTTTAAGGTTGCTTTCTCCGGCAAATTGCGAAAAGTTAACGAATACTTTCCCCCATTCCCAAGCTTCAGTTCCGGCATGTGTCTCAGAATAAGACCACATCTGTGTCCAAGTTGCACCATTATTTATTGATGCTAAAACACGCATATCCGCGCCTTGGGTTCCGGCATACATTCCGCCGATCATGTAAATCCCGGAATAACCGCAATAAAATTGAAGATACAGCTCAGTCTCCTGGCTAACATTTATTGAAGGAGAAATCAGCTTGTGATCCTGTTCCTGATCAGTATATCCGCCATACACACAAGCAGAATAGATATTTGTCGAATCTACTGTACTGAAAGAGGTTGTGCCGGCAATTGATTCCCGTGCCGCCCATGTGTAATTGGGATCTGAACTGGAATTTGTCCAAGTGGAAGGAATGTCGGAGTCAAAATTCTCTGAAAATATAATACTTCCGTTTTTGATATTCGACTGACTCTTTTGGTGTTGTGATGGTTTGCTTTTCTCCTCCTGTTTGGAATCTTGAATTGGTTGTACTACAGGAGTTGACGGTCTTTCGTGCTGCGCTGATACCGATAAGGCAACAAATAAAAGCATAGTTGAAAATAATAATACTTTTTTCATGATATATTTTAAGGGTTATGTTATGTGTATAATGCAATTAATGAAATACCAAAAATATTTTCTTTGCAAAGAAAACAAATTAGTAATTACAAAAGTTCCAATTTATGAAAAAGAGAGAGAGGTCGTTTTCCAATTTGTAAAACACTGGAAATCGGGAAGATGAAATTTAGTTGCAAGCAAAAGAACGTTATCCCCGCATCGCTGCGATTTCGCTGATCGCTGTGATAGCGGCATCGATTTCCTCTTCGGTCGTGAAGGGGCCGGCGCTGAGACGGACGGTGCCGTGGAGATCGAAAGTGCCGATGCCTTCATGCACCTTGGGTGCGCATTGCAGCCCGGTGCGGCAAGCGATATCGTAGTCCACATCGAGAATAGTGCCTACATCACCGGCTTCGAAACCGTCGATATTCAATGATAATACAGGATTTCTGTTTTCGGCAGATTCCGCGCAATAGAGTGTCACACCCTTAATTTGGCGAAGACCGTCGCGCAGACGAAGCCACAGTTTTATCTCTTCCTCGTGCAGCTTCATGATCCCCTTTTCCTCAATCCACTTCACTCCTGCGTAAAGTCCGGCCACACCCACAACGTTGATGGTGCCGGTTTCCAAACGGTAAGGATACTCCTCCAAATGTCCCGGATAAGCTGAGCGCACGCCGGTACCGCCATAACGCGTATGCCGGACATTCACGCCTTCGCGCACGTATGAACCGCCAATACCGGTAGGTCCCATCAGGCATTTATGTCCTGTGAAAACGTAAACATCGATATTGGATTTCTGCATGTCCACATCTACCGCACCCGCGCCTTGGCTACCGTCAACCACAAATAGCACACCGCTTTCTTTGCAGATCTTTCCGATCTCGGTGATCGGTTGAATCGTGCCGATCACATTGGAACAATGCGTGCAAACCACCATTTTCGTATTCGGTTTGATGCTCTTCTTGATATCCTCGGGATCCACATAACCTTGCTTGTTGAAAGGCACGTAAGTGACCTCACAAATGCCTTGTTGCTCAAGACAGTACAGGGGACGGAGCACAGAGTTGTGTTCCAGCATCGTAGTAACCACATGGTCACCCTTTTCAATAAGCCCTTGCAGTATGATATTCAGAGAATCGCTGGCGTTATAACTAAATGTCAAACGGTTATAATCCTCTCCTCCGTTAAAAAGACGGGTAAGCATTTTACGAGTATTCGTCACCAACTCCCCTGTCTCAATGGCGGCGTCGAAACCGGAGCGACCGGGGCTCACACCGTGATCGCGGTAAAAATCATACATGAAATCATAAACCTCTTTGGGTTTGGGAAATGTTGTTGCCGAATTATCTAGATAAATCATACTCTCTTTTTTTTAATTTGCGGCGGCAAATATAAGAATTAATCAATAAAATGGTTAATTTTGCCCGCTTTCTTTAGATCAATACGTAAAGAAGTGTTTTTATGAACTATTAATGGAAATACAATGAACCGAGTAGCCATTCTCTCCTTTTTTTTGATAATTAACACACTGGTTTTTGCACAAGAATCGTTTACCGTGACGATCGACGAATGCCAACAATGGGCAGTGGCACAATCATCATCCAACGTGCAAAAAGAGTTGAACCAACAGCTGTTGAAAGTAAAACTGACCGATGCTTCGTCTCATTATTTCCCTTCCCTGGAAATCAACGGCATGATCTCCTATCAATCGCAAACACCACAACTTCCAACCAGCATTCCGGGAGTTGACTTCCTCTCCAAAGACAACTACCGAGTTGGAATGGATCTCCGACAAGTGATTTACGATGGGGGGAAAGTTACATACAGTCGGAAATATGAACGGTTGGACAATGAAAACGAAATCCATAAATTAGACCTATCGATCAATACTATCAAGGAACAAATCATCGCCATCTATCTAAACCTTTTGATTATAGATAAACAAAATAACATCCTGTCCACCGTGCAACGGACACTCAATGACCAAATGGATCAGTTGAAAATGTTACTGAAAGAGGGGGTGATTTACGGGAATGCCATCACACAGCTGGAAGTGGAACAGTTGAAGGTGGAGCAACAACAAGGCGAACTTTTGGCCACTAAAGAATCCCTTAAATCCTCGCTTTCTATCTTGACCGGCAAGGATTTAACCTATGCTGAATTTGTGATGCCGGATATCAACATCGTTGAGTTAAATACTAAGAGCGACCGTTTGGAGTTCAAAATCTTCCAAAACCAAATTTCCGGTTTGGATTACCAGCGCAAACTACACTACTCCACCACAATACCCCAAGTAGGATTTGTGGCTACCGGTGGCTACGGCAGACCTACTTTCAACTTTTTTGATAACGACTTCGGATGGTATTATTTTGTTGGATTGACTTTTACGGTGCCGGTCATCAATTGGGCGAAAACCGCAGGAGTCGGTAATATCATTAATTTGCAAAAATCCATCCTCGAAGCCCAACAGTCAGATTTTGAAAAAGGCAACCAAATTGAAATACAAGAGAAGATCAATGAGATCAGGAGGATTGAGAACCTTTTGGTGTTGGACAAACAGATTATCGACAAATACCAGGAACTAACTGCTACTTACCGCACTCAACTTCTGAGCGGCATCGTGACGGTTTATGATTACCTGAAACAACAAAATGATGAAACCAACTCCCTTATCAATCAGGAGGTGCATCGCATCCAGCTACTCAAGGCAAAATATGAGCTGCTGGCGTTGAAGGGGAATCTTTGATTGATCTTTCAACAGACGGCACTTTCATAACAACAAGAAATATAAGCCGCTTTGGTCTTTTTCACTTTTAAAACATATTAATATGAGAAAAATCATTACTGTTTTAGGGATTCTCCTTATCCCATTATTTACGAGTTTCGCCCAATCCTCACTCCCGATTGCGTGGGGCAATGCCGACAAATCTCACGGGATAATTTTCACTTCCATAGGAAATATTTCTATTTTGAAATATTCTTCTTCCAAAATGAGTATAATAGACGAAAAAGGGGATGTTCAAAAATTACCTTGGCAATGGCCGGCAGGATGGCGCCTCCTTGATGCAATAGATCATAATGATGAATATATCATATTAATAATTAATAACTTGAACCTTTCAAATTATACAGGCACTGTCGAAATCCATAAGATGAGAAAAGATGATTACTCATTGAGTGAAGATTTTTCAACTATTGATGAATACACAGGCAGTCTGACTGTTGACGTACATCGTAATTGCAAGTTGAAATATTCTGAAGATTCAACGAAGATTTACCTTATGTTTTACAATTTAGATCATGTGGCAAGGATGTGTAATATCAAACATCTTGTTGTAGATAATCAGTGGGATTTACTTTGGACTAGAAGCGGTTACCCTACTCCTGAAATAAACAATGCAAGTGCTGATTTGCAGATTGTCACAAATGACGGAGAGGTATACTATACTTTCATAGGATATGTTAAAAACCCCAACACGAAGAAAAACGAGATGGTCTACCATATTATGGGCGTTAACAACGAAGGCGATCCCATCTATTCTTTTCGCTTACCAACTCAAATCGTACAAATAAACGTAAATCTAAAACCGATGGGGGATGGGGTTGTGTTACTTTCCGGATTTTTACGGGAAAGATATCGGGACGATGCTCTTTTCGTATCTTATCTAATAGACTTGAATGATAATACCATTGTAGGATCTTCAAAAGAGAAATTTGCCCTGGATACAAGAAAAGATTTTATAGGAGAATCAAAACCTATGCTTGAACGTTGGAATTACGGTTCTTGGTTTGGGAGATACTATACATTTGAAAATGAAACAATCCAGGTACTCCATTTTCTGGGATATGGTGATGCTGCCAGTTACATTATAATGCACATGAATGAAAATGGGGAAATTACAAGCTGTCAATTTCTGAATAATCCGGAGACATCAAAACAATTTGTCCAGCGGGATGGTTTTTTACATTTCCTTTATATTGATAATATTAAGAACTATACATCAAAGAAAATCATTGACAGTGGAAAGAATGCCAAAAAACAATGTTTGACCTACATAAAATATAATATCAAAGCCCAAACCATAGAAAAACAGATGATAGAGAAATTGGCCGATCTGAAGGCAACAGAAGGGGAAGTTGTGGCATGCAGGGATGACGGTTTTTTGGTGGTAATCAAAAAAGGGGGAAAATACTATTATGGGGCAGTTGCTTATGCCGAATAAAATGATGCCGACAATTAACTCATCGGCATGATTTATGAAAATCGTGCCGTGGACGGTGTAATTGCCAATAAAAATCCGGCATTGAAAAAAATAATATCCAATATTTTGATGAGGATCATTTTTTTACCTAAAAAATTATACCTTTGCACTCTTTTTCAAATTAGCATTTATACATACTAAACAACTTAAAATCAGCGCTATTGAAAAATTAACAATTGCAATTTTAGACCAAATTATGTCATTAAATAAACTTAGAAACATCGGAATCGCGGCACATATTGATGCCGGAAAGACAACTGTAACGGAACGAATCCTCTATTTTACGGGAACAAGTCGCAAATTAGGTGAAACACATGATGGCAAAGCCACCATGGATTTTATGAAACAGGAGCAGGAAAGAGGAATCACCATTGCCTCTGCTGCCATCACTTGTAAATGGAATGATCATCAGATCAACTTGATAGATACTCCCGGACACGTGGATTTCACCGTGGAAGTAGAGCGTTCGTTGCGCGTGATTGACGGGATGGTCGCTCTTTTTTGCGCTGTTGGAGGTGTGGAGCCGCAAAGTGAAACCGTGTGGAATCAGGCCGAGCGTTACAGAGTTCCCCGTATCGCATTCATTAATAAAATGGACAGAACCGGAGCTGATTTTGAGGCTGCGATCGGACAAATGAACCAATATTTGGATGCCAATGCTGTGCCGTTGCAAATCCCGATGGGAGCGGAAGACTCTTTCGAGGGAATTATCGACGTGATACATAGGGTTGCTTATACCTTTGAGAACGAGAAACGCAATGAGATACCAATACCGGAAGAATACCTCGAAAAGGTGGAAACGGCCAGAGCTTTTATTGTGGAAAAACTAGCCGATTACGATGATGAGATCATGTCGCTCTTCTTCGATGAAAAAGAAGTGCCCTCAGAGAAATTGATGGAAGCCATCAGAAATGCTACGCTAAAATTATTGATTACTCCCGTCTTCTGTGGAGCTGCATATAAAAACATGGGAATTCAACTCCTGTTAGATGGGGTTATCAACTATTTACCATCTCCTGTGGATATCGGAGCAACGATCGGACACGATATGGACGATGAAGAGAAGATGATCTCGAGAAATCCATCCTCTAATGAACATTTTTCGGCTTTGGCTTTTAAATTGATCAACGATCCTTACGTTGGACAACAGACGTTTATCCGCATTTTTTCAGGAAAAATATCAAGCGGCATGCCTTTCTTGAATGCGACTCGACAGAAAAACGAGCGGGCAGGGCGGATTTTCAGGATTAAGGCGAAAGAGAGGGAAGAGATCAGCGAAGCCGGCGCCGGTGAGATTGTGGCGCTAGTGGGAATGAAAACGACAAAAACCGGAGACACCTTGTGCGACATCAATCACCCGTTGTTGTTGGAATCTATACATATCCCCGTCTCTGTTATTGAGTTGAAAATACAACCGGCAAAGCAAAAAGATAAAGACAAATTGGGCGAGGCATTGAGCAAACTCATCAATGAAGACCCCTCTTTCCACGCCCGGTTTGACGAGGAGACCGAAGAAACCATCATCTCCGGAATGGGCGAATTGCATTTGGAGATCATGATCGATCGTTTGAGAGATGAATTCAAGCTGGAGGTAGAAGTCGGCGAGCCTTCTGTGGCATTCCGTGAAACCATTACGGAAGCTGTGGAATCGAACTATAAGCATGCTAAACAATCAGGAGGAAAAGGACAATTTGCACACACTGTCCTTCGCATGGAACCGAATACCGGAAACGGATACCAATTTGTAGATATGATTAAGGGAGGGGTGATTCCGAACGAATATATCCCTTCCGTAAACAAAGGTATTGAGAAATGTATGGCTAAAGGTGTGTTAGCCGGATTCCCGATCGTGGATGTTAAAGTTTACGCTATCGACGGCGCTTACCACACAGTCGACTCTTCCGACATGGCCTTCCAAATATGCTCTGAAATATGTTTTAAACAAGGTTTCAGAAAAGCCAAACCAATACTTCTGGAGCCTGTGGTGAAAATCGAAGTCAACACGCCCGATGAATATATCGGCGAAGTAGTAGGCAACTTGAATCGCCGAAGAGGTAAAATCGAATCGATGAGAAGATACCGCAAGGGATCTCAGAAAATCGTAGGCACCGTGCCTTTGATGGAGATGTTCGGCTATACTACCCAACTTCGGAATATCACCTCCGGAAGAGCGAACTATTCAATGGAGTTCTTCCAGTATCAACCCACTCCGTTGGCTATTCAAGAGGAAGTTTTGAAGAAAATAGAAGACCAGAAAAAGAAGTAAGTCGGATATCAGATTGATTAAAAGTCTGCTTTTTTCTTCGGAAAATGAGATTTTGAAAATTTAGTGCATGGCAAACATATTTGCCGTCTTTACTAATCGTTTTGCCCTTTTGTGCTGCCGATACTCTTTTTTATATCCAAAACAATTACTTTTGTACCCGGAAAATAAACGCTTATTTGCAAATTATTAATTCTGAATTTTATGAACACGACAATCAATCTGTATTCTCTTTCATACAGACAAACAAAAACTTACATTATCGTCTTTTTGTTTATTGCGGGGAACATTCTTTTCCCGATGCTTTTCCATGCGATCCCCCAAGGCGGGAAAATCTTCCTTCCAATCTATTTTTTCACCCTTTTGGGAGCGTACAAATATGGATTAAAACCGGGGTTATTAATTGCGGTGCTCTCCCCTATCGCCAATCATTTCCTTACCGGAATGCCGCCTATTGCGGTGCTGCCTGACATATTGGTAAAATCTTGCTTGCTGGCTTCGGCAGCTGCTTTTGCCGCTAAACATTATCAAAAGCTATCGATTCCTATTCTCGCGGGAGTGATTTTATTTTACCAACTTGGCGGAACATTATTCGAATGGTTATTGTCGGGGAGTTTTTATACGGCGACACAGGATTTACGTCTTGCGTTACCCGGAATGCTAATACAGCTTTTCGGAGTTTATTTACTAATAAAATATGTGTTGAAAAAATAATCTCACACTCATAACGCAGCAGAAACATGGGAGAAAATAACGGAAAAAAAATAAATCGCAGGAGATTCCTTAAAACATTAGGCGGTGGGGTTATTGCCGCTACAGCCTTGGACGCCTGTGATTTCGGCGGAAAGAAAAACAAGGAACAACTATTCGACAAAACAGCTGTTCCTACCGACAAAATGACTTACCGCACTAATCATAACACCGGGGACAAGGTTTCGCTCTTGGGTTATGGTTGTATGCGTTGGCCTTTGCGCACCAATGCAAACGGCGAAGAAGAAATTGACCAAGACGCGGTGAATGAGTTGGTCGATTACGCGATCGCCCACGGCGTGAATTATTTCGACACGGCGCCGGTATATGTCAGGGGGTGGTCGGAAAAAGCAACAGGAATCGCGCTCAGCCGACACCCGAGAGAGAGCTATTTTATCGCCACAAAATCATCACGCATCAACACCTTGGAAAGCGGAATCGCCATGTATCGTAAATCAATGGAAGATTTGCAAGTGGACTATTTGGATTATTACCTGCTACACAATGTCGGAAAAAGTATCGAGGATTTCGAAGACCGTTTTGTCAAAAGCGGGTTACTTGATTTTTTTATTAAAGAGAGAAAAGCAGGGCGGATCCGCAACTTGGGATGGTCTTTCCACGGCATCACCGAAGGCTTTGACCATGTCCTTAACTTTGTAGTAGACTGGGATTTCTGCATGATCCAGCTCAATTACCAAGACTGGAAATACGCGACCGGCATGAATGTGAATGCGGAATATCTTTACGGGGAATTAGTTAAAAGAAATATCCCCGCCATCATCATGGAACCGCTTTTAGGCGGACGTTTAGGACGTGTACCCATTGAGGCATTAACCGTGATGAAAAACACCAACCCTGATGACAGTCCTGCAAAATGGGCATTTCGCTATGCGGGCACGCCCCAGAATGTGCTTACCGTACTGAGCGGAATGGTTTATATGGAACATTTACAAGAGAATATACGAACATACTCCCCATTAGAACCCATCAACGAAGAGGAATATAAAACCTTGGAAAGAGTCACCGAAATTTTAGTAAATGGCGAGTACATACAATGCACAGAATGCCAGTATTGCATGCCGTGTCCTTACGGGCTGGACATTCCGGCAACATTCGCCCACTACAACCGCTGCATCACCGAAGGATACATCGCCAAGGATGCCCAAGATGAAAACTATCGTAAAGCCCGACGCGCCTTCTTGATCGGCTATGATAGGAGTGTCCCTAAACTACGGCAGGCAAATCATTGCATCAATTGCAACAAATGCCTCGAAGATTGCCCGCAACGCATTAATATTCCGGAAGAAATGAACAAAATCGACCGATATGTCGAGCAATTGAAAATTAACGGTTAAGAAAAAATCAGATAATCATGTTAAGAAAAATCAGAATAACCGCTGCCATCTTTTGTTTCACACTGATCTCGCTGCTGTTCCTTGATTTCACAGGAACATTGCACGGATGGTTCGGATGGCTGGCGAAAATACAGTTCATCCCCGCATTACTGGCGGTGAATATTGCCATTGTGGCGGCATTACTGCTACTCACTTGGATTTTCGGACGGGTTTACTGTTCGGTCATCTGCCCGTTGGGCATATTCCAAGACATCATTTCGTGGGCATCAAAAAAACGAAAGAAGTACCGTTTCTCTTACTCCCCCGCCATCAAATGGTTACGCTATACTTTCTTAGCCATATTTTGCATTGCCCTTGTCGCAGGCATCAGCTTTGTTGTTTCCCTACTCGATCCCTACAGCGCCTACGGCAGAATCGTATCTAACCTGTTCGCCCCTATCTATCAAGGAGCAAATAACCTGTTGGCTTATTTCTCTGAAAAAATAAATAGTTATGCTTTTTATTCGATTGATGTATGGCTAAAAGGGCTATCCACATTCATCGTTGCCATAATCTCACTGATAGCCCTCTTTATACTGGCGTGGCGAAACGGGAGGACTTATTGCAATACGATTTGTCCGGTGGGAACGGTTTTGGGTTTTGTTTCACGATTTTCCATCTTCAAACCCCGTTTTGACACTCAAAATTGCACGAATTGCGGATTGTGTGAACGCTCATGCAAAGCATCTTGCATCAATTCGAGAGAACAGACTATTGATTATAGCAGATGTGTATCTTGTATGGATTGCGTTGATATTTGCCGGAAAAAATCTTTAAGATATCTTCCTAACTTTAAGTTAAAAGAGAATGTAAAACCTATTAATGAAGAAGTTAAAGAAAATATCACCGACAATTCCCGCCGTCAGTTTCTCACACTCACGGCAACACTTGCGGCAGCTTCCGCATTGAAAGCCCAAACCAATAAGGTAGATGGCGGATTGGCATTTATCGAGGATAAAAAAATCCCCAACCGGGCAACGGATTTAACACCTCCGGGATCATCGGGAATGCGAAACTTCAACCAACATTGCACGGCATGCCAGCTATGCGTGTCGGTTTGCCCCAATCAAGTATTACGTCCTTCAAACAATATCGAACGGTTTATGCAGCCCAAGATGTCTTACGAGCGGGGCTATTGCCGCCCTGAGTGCACAAAATGTTCGGAAGTTTGTCCCACCGGAGCGATAAAGTCGATTGATGCGGCCGAAAAATCATCCATTCAGATTGGGCAAGCCGTGTTTATCAAAGAGAATTGCGTGGTAAATACCGACGGGGTAAGTTGTGGAAATTGCGCCCGGCACTGTCCCACAGGCGCCATTCACATGATCCCCAAAGATGAAAGCGCCGATGCTTTGGCTACTCCGGTAATAGAAACACAACGGTGCATCGGCTGCGGAGCCTGCGAATACCTCTGCCCCGCAAGACCATTTTCCGCCATTTATGTGGAGGGAAATCAAAAACATCATCTTGTTTAACAACTAACTGAAATGAAGGATCTTATAAAACTATT
>JAJDJJ010000139.1 GCA_030267125.1 Bacteroidales bacterium OttesenSCG-928-B11 | reverse complement strand
AATACAAATAAATAAGAGTAGGCAAAAATTTTTGCTGGAATTTACATACGTTATTTCTCAGCATTCCGGGACGAATCAACTTTTTACAGCTGGGAAGATTCAGCAATCATGGAGAACAACGATTCCGCAGGCACTTTGAAGAGAAGTTTGACTTTTTTCCTTCAATTGCGCTTTTGTGGAGAAATACATTGGACCGCGCAGGGCATTAGCCATAGATCCGAGCTTCATCCACAAGTCAGGCAAGCACACGCCGTGCGTGAGCTATTTTTGGTCGGGATGCGCCGGAAAAGCCTTGCGCGGATTAGAAATATTGGCCATGTCAATCATCGATGCGAGTACCGGATTTAGCTTCCATCTGCAGGCGTCCCAAACTCTTCCCTCCAATTTTTTGAAAGACCGGAATTTGACTTTGCCCGATTGGTATGCCGCGGTCATCAAGGCTAACATTGCGCAAATCCTCGAAATAACCACCTGTGTGGCGGCAGACGCCTTCTTCTCCAAGAAAGGGTTTGTTGACGATATAATAGGAATGGGCTTGCGCTTGGTTTGTAAACTTCGCGATGACGCTGACCTGCGCTACCTTTGCAATGGTGGAAAGAGTGGCAAGCGTGGAAAACCTGCGAAATATGACGGGAAGGTTGACCCCGCCAATCTTGACGAAAAACATTTCTCAACGGTTCCCAACGACCGGGGCGTGAAAGCCAAAGCAGGCATTGTCTATTCCAAATCGTTGAAAAGAAACATATTGCTGGTTGTGGAGGAAATGACAATCAAAGGGAAAACCATTCGCCGACTACTCTTTTCCACGGACACCAATCAAGCGCCTGTTGACGTAATCGACATTTACCACACCCGTTTTCAAATGGAATTTGGATTTCGCGATGCCAAGCAATTTGCGGGCTTAGAAAATGTACAGGCGCATTCGGTGAATAAATTGGATTTTCACTTTAACGCGGCGCTGACTTCGGTGAATATTGCCAAAATTATACAGTTGAACGACGAACGGATGAGGGAGCTCCCGTTTTCTATGAGAACGTATAAAACACTGTTTTACAACAGATTGCCATTATCCCTATTTTCGGCAAAGTTCGGTATTTCTGCAAACACGTACAAAAATCAGGAAATTTTCAATGAACTATTGATATTCGGTACAATGGCGGCTTAAATACGGGGAAAATGTAAACGGACTATTGATATCAATGACACCATTACGGGAATTTTAGCCTTTTCTATCCGATTTTTCTGACGATGGGTCGCGTAATCGGGCTCGCCACTTGCAGGAGATGGTTTTGCCAGGAAAACAATATTATCCCAAATTTTTATGAAATCTTCTTTTTTAATAGATTTCAAATGTTTATCCCCATAATAAAATAACACTTCCTCTTCTGTAACCATCTCCACTACAACAAAAATATTGTTGTCTATGGTAAGATGGGCTATGAACGGTGTTTCCCAAGTAAGCAAATCTGCATAGGAAACCCTATATGCTTCGCTTTCGATATGATAACTTGTTAGCGCCTCGCTTACAGCAGCAAGGCTTGGGTAAAACGGATGGGTTTGAAGTTTGTTTGATAAATAATTTTCAGTGAATTTTACGCCAAGATTTTTTAACAAATAGCTCGTGGCATCTACGACATTGTCTATCTTTTGATTGCTCATAATGTGTATATTTATTACTTTCTAAATTTATTCTGATTCCAAACTTTCTATTCCTTCTTCACTTATTCTTCTGAGAAGCTCTATTCCCGGATTGGCATCCGTATCTACCCATAGAATTTTTCGCTGTGGATTAATTAAAAATAGCGTGGGGACAAAATCCACGCTGTATACTTTAGTATATGCCCACGGGGAGGGAATGTTGTCAAGTACCACTTTCCACGGTATGGAGTACGTGTCTAAGTATTTAAAATATTTTGCGCTGTCTCTCTCAAGATTCACACTTATTATCGTAATTTCCGGATATTGTTTATGAAACACAAGCAAGCTGTCTAATAATATTTTACACGGTTTACACCATGATCCCGTGAAAAATACCAAGGTATAACCGTTCAGAGTATCTAATCCCGGCATCTTTGCAAAATAATTACCTTTATTTGTACCAATCGTATCATCTTCCAATCTTTTTAATGTCAAAGTTTTGTTGTAAATATCAAAATCTTCGAATAGATATTTGTGTTTTCTGATTTGAATCGGTGTCCCTAATTCGAAATGTTTAAAGTATCCGATTGTTTTACAATGACAAGAACCCATAACATCTTGTTTTATATATAATTGGTCAAAATGCTGCATGTATAAATCAATTAAAAAGGTATCGACATTGTCTATAAAATAACCTTGATAGAAAAAAATCGGAAAAATATCAACTTGCAAAGAATCAGCAATGATATTATTGCCCATAACAGAGTATGCGCTATTCATCTTTACAGCAATAGGAATCAACTTTGTGGTTGAATGAACAGATGAATCTATGGGTGCCTTTAAATTTGTCAAAAACAAGGTATTTGCAGAAGCACTATCGTTCTTGTTATACTTAAATACTTCCTCATCAACAAAAGAGTTATCAAAATCTGTATCTAAGATGCAGTATTTGGTGTCATTTTGCATATAAAGCAATACATGTAACATTGTTTCTTTTAACCTATTTGATGTGAATTGTAATGTGTCTATGTCGTATTCATCAACTATGGATTGATATCTTGCTAATTTATCCTCACTCAGGAGGCGGTTATTGTACAAAGAATGATAAGGGCTAATATTGATATACCCAATTACAAAATTTTGCGCACCATTTGGTATCTTAAATTGAGATATGTCTTTTTCCTCTCTAAGGTAGGTCGAAATAACCATTGTGGTTGTTTCTTGTTTCTGGAGAGAAATGATTTGCGTTTGCGCATAGCATTGCTGTGCGATACAAGTAGCAATGAATAGGATGTGTGCTAATTTTTTCATT
>JAJDJJ010000138.1 GCA_030267125.1 Bacteroidales bacterium OttesenSCG-928-B11 | reverse complement strand
TGAAAATTATAACGCCGATATATGACATTTTAAAAAGACAGACGCCAATGATAAGTCAACTGACAATTTTGATTTTCCTTTTGACAATTAGCATAACAAGTTGCGGACAGGCAAATACTTCTAAAGAAAACCCAAACAAACAGACAGGAAAAATTGAGCTTGACAGTTCAATCATTGCAATTTTTCCGTTTAACACAACACAACATTGGATTTTTCGGAATAACAAACAAGTTGACTTAACATCTGATGACCTGCAAAAAATTGAAACAATTTTAACTGAGTGTCTAAACGACTATAACGCAGAACAAGAAGGGAAGTTCAGAGAAATAAATGATAAACATCCCGAACATAAGCTCAACAAGAAAAACTTTGTAATTGATTTGAAACGTTATAAAAGGCAATATGTGGCGACAGAGAATTCCAAAGGAGAAAAAGAAGTATGGATTAATTGTTTTTGCGATACTTGGGGCAAAAATTGGAAAACAAATTTGGTATTTGTAAAAGATGGAGGGAATTGTTATTTCAACTTGAAAATAAATTTGACAACAGGGGAATCTTATGAATTCATGGTAAACGGAGATGCTTGATGGAGAAAAACGCCACATAACAAGCAGTTTGCCAAAAGCGTGGCATTGCCTTGTAGTAAAGCGAGTTGCAGACAGAAAGTTGATTTCTTCGCAGGAAATATTATCTTTGCCCCGCCTTCGGCAAGCTGCCGGACGTTGGCGGCAAGTTTGGCAAGAGTGTCGCAAAAAAAGACAGGAAATAAGAGCAAATTATGAAAAGAATTTATATCAGCATTTTTATTTTTGCAAGTTGTTTTTCTATAAAAGCACAAAATCAATCAAATGATACTGAGAATTATTGGAATTATCATGACCTCATTTGCAAAGCAGAAATTGCATTTTATTTGAATGGAAATATAGATAGTTGCCTTTATTATTATGCTCAAGCATTCGACGGTTTTAGTTTTAATTATGTTCACGATTTAGTGAATGCAGCTCAAATCGCTTTTTATAATCAAAAAGATTTTAAAGGATATATTTATAAAGGGTTGGAATTCGGATTAAAAAGTAGTCATTTGAAGCAAATTCGATTATTTGCAAATTCAGACATCATTCAAGAATTGGAAAACTATGAGAAAACACCTGAATATTTAATCATTAGAGAAAAATATTTAGCATCTGTAAATTTAGACTATCTCAATTGGATATATGATTTTGGGATTGAAGAACAACTTGAAAAAGGTAAAGTAGATTATGATGCTTATTCTCTCAATTTTATCAATGAATTGAAGCTAAAAATCAAGCAATTTGGATTTCCGAGTAATCGTACTATTGGCATTAACTGTTCCACAATTTTTGCAGAAGCGAAAAGAGATGAACTTGATTTGGCAAAACGTGTTAAATCAGTTCCCGCAGTATCTTACTATAAAACGGATGATCAACTATTGTCAAATCATTTTGTCATGCCCCCATTGCATCATCGCAGGTGTTCATATACAGAATTAAAAGAAATCATGTTGGAGGAAATTGCAAAAGGCAATTTTCATCCCAGAGAGTTTGGACTTCTTTATGATCGGCAGTGTGAGTGCGAAATAACAAATTATAATCCCGTATTTGAAAATTGCCCGAATTTGATTAAAGAAAATGGTGTCTTTAGAATTGGGAACGTATTTTTAAAAGAGGTAATTGGTAAAATTGAGTGCTCTGATGAACAAGTAAATTCATTGCGAAGAAAATACCATATAGCTCCGATAGAAGTAGATAGAGCCAAAGAAAGATATGAAAGACAATATGGATTCAAATTGTTTTGGGGATTTTGGGATTGCTTATAATTGCCATTGGAAAAACTCCCCGTCGCTTTGCCAAGTTGGCAATGTCGTGTTCATGCCTCACACCACATTTGCCAACCGCACAGTCAAAAAATGGCGGAAAATCCCCCGCGAGCATATTGTATGGAAAAATTACAATATGCGCCACCCTATATTTTCCACCTTTCTTTGTCTTCGGGCTAACGCACGTCGCTCAAGTAAATGTTTCCCATTTTTCTCAAAAACAAAAACTAATTGCACGGAACAAATATAAACGATTGAAAATATGATAAATGCAGAAATAAACCAGCCGCCAACAAGCAGTTTGGCTCAATGGCGGGTGTTCTTCGTCGGATAATTTTTGTTATTTTTGCTGCTGGTTGCTTCGGCTCAAGTGTGTGAGACCCGCCACTGCGCCAAGCCGCCGGCCGTTGGGTGCAATTAACGAAAGTATAAACATAAAAATAGAAAAGCATGAAAAGGCTGATTTTATTATCAATTTTAATTTTGAGTACAATCTCAATCTTTGGACAAGCAAATGGATTTAAGGATTTTACAGAATTCTCCAAAGATGGACCTTCTTTAACCTTTGGCTTTCAGTTGAAACAACGGACAGGTGGAGATGTGTTTATGACAGGTGGAATTGAAAATTTCAGATTGAAAAAAATTACACCCAAAAGCGATATAGATAAAGTCGAGCAAGAAATTTGGGGTGTGAAAGTTGATGATGTTGTGTATATAAATAGTTATCCATATTCAAAAATCAAAGGATATAATCAAATTATTGAAAAGGGATTTTACTCATATTTTATCGGAGAACCAGCGAGATTTGAAGTTGAACAAAGAAAACTTGGGATTATACAAGAAACAGAAAAGCAAATTCCTGTTTGCTGTAAAGTTGGATATGTAATTTTACCTGATGGAACTGTGAAATTACTAAGACCAGAATTATTAGCAGAACTTTGTAAAGATAATTCTGAGTTGTCAGATGAAATTAAAAACGCAAATCTAAAACTTGAAAATGTGTATGAGATGTTTGACTTCTTGAAAAGATATAATGCAATGAAAAAATAACAGCACCCAACAAGCGGTTTGCTGTAATGCGGGGCGTATGCCCGCAGAAAGTCCCGTCGGACTTTCAAGCGTTCACGC
>JAJDJJ010000137.1 GCA_030267125.1 Bacteroidales bacterium OttesenSCG-928-B11 | reverse complement strand
TGGCAATAAAGAATCGGATTTGGTAAGTGGATGGTAGAGCGGTGACAAGGAACAGTTCCCCAATTTCAAAATCGGTTAATAAACATGAGGAGTATATGGTGAACGAGTGGCAAATGAGGGAAATGCATCTGCCTATAACAAGCAGTTTCGGCGCAATGGCGGGTGTTCTTCGCAGGGAGATTTTTACTATTTTTGTCGCTGGTTGCTTCGGCTCAAGTGTGTGTGTGACCCGCCACTGCGCCAAGCTGCCGGGCGTTAGAGGCGATTTAGGGGAAGTTCGTAGTAAATAATCAAATTGAAATAAAATGTATAAAAAAGTAAATCAATTAATTGGGCTTTCATTATTAATATTTGGAACCATTCAACTTTCGGCTCAAAATACGAACGAAAAAGTGAAAGAAAGTATTTTGAAAGTAGAGTTTTGTGATAATAGTAATATTTGCTCGGTTGAAGATGTATCACTATTGCAAGAAGTTATTGGGAAATTACCTTCTCCAAAAACTAATCCTGAATTTGAAGGAGGTGTTGAGGCTCTACGAAAATATTTTGCTATAAATTCACTTACTGATGAAAAAGCTAAGGATTTATTTTTTAGAGTAACAATTGCGTTTGTTGTAAACTGCGAAGGGAAAGCAGGTAATTTTCAAATTATTTCACGAGGAAAAGGAGATTTGGAAACATTTGCCAATCAAGTATTAGAGATTGTGAATAATATGCCACAAAATTGGATTCCGGCACAGAGAAAAGGGAAAGCAGTTGATTGTTATCAAGTTTTGTCTTTTTCAATTAAAGAAGGGAAATTAGATAATGTTTCATATAAATAGCATAAAACCGCCTCTAACAAGCAGTTTGGCGAAAGCGGGCATTGCGTTGTAGGAAAGCGAGTTACATATAAAAAATGGATTGCTCCGTAGTAAATATTATCTTTGCCCACCATCGCCAAGCTGCCAGACGTTACCTGCAATGTTGGGGGGATAGTGTATCGTGAAAGTGTTTTTATTGGGCTGGAGAACAAATACATGCAGAATAAATAGAATAGTAAAAAGTAAGATATGAAAACATTCTTCAAAATCAGCATAGTATTGCCCTTTTTTTTAGTGCTAATTGGTGCTTGTCAAAACGAAAAAAGTCGAAAAGTTCAGAATATAGAAACTTTCGCGGTCTTGTTTTTGGATACTTCACAAGCCAATAACGAAATAGACAAAAAAATACAAAATATAGAAACTTTTGCTAGATTGTATGGATATGCTCGATGGTTTCATCCAAGCGATGAAGCTCAGGGAATAGATTGGGGCAAATTTGCTGTACTTGGCGTTCAAAAGGTTGAAAATATCCAATCCGACAAAGAGTTACTGGATACGCTTTTTAGACTTTTTTCGCCTATCGTGCAGGGATTGAAGATTTATGAAGCAGGCAACCACGAAAGTTTTAACCCGCATATTCTGTTATCACCCGACTCGAAAGCAAAGTCTGTGGCTTGGCAACATTACGGAGTTTATTTGAATGAAAAATCAAACATCTACAAAAGCGAAAGAAGTAATAAAAAATCAATAGTGACCAAGTTATCAAATCTCATTTCACATTCTAATCAAAACTTCGACCTGATGCCACAATTTGGTGAGATTATCAATGAGCCTATTGGCAATAACCTAATTTGTATAATTCCATTGGTTTTACTTACTAACGATGCTTCCACCTATCCAAAAACAGAAATATCATCGCTATCCCGATTGAAGTCTGAGATTTCCAATATTAATATGGGTAGTAACTTCAACATGCAAGTAAATTTGGCAAGTGTGGTTATTTCATGGAACGTACTGCAACACTTCTTTCCGTATTTCGATGTAATTGATACTGATTGGAATAAAGTCTTAGATGAGACACTGGAAAGCGCTCTTGAAAATAAAGAAAAGAAAGATTATTTTATAACTATGAGCCAAATGTTTGCTAAAATTGACGATGGACATGGGATTGTTTTTGGAGAAAAAATGTATCATTTACCGATTAAAACAGAATTGATTGAAAACAAAATTGTCATTACAGCATCAAATGATAACTTGTTAAAAAGAGGCGATATTATCAAAGAAGTTGACGGGAAAACAGTTATGGAAACATTAGCTGAAAAGGAAAAAATCATATCAGGCTCACCTCAATTACGAAGACATAGGGCATTGAATATATTGGGAAGTAAATTTGATTCCGGCGAAACCAACCTTGTAATTGAGAGAGACGATAACGAACAAAATGTAACAATTTCAAATTCAAGTAACGGAAGTATGTTTTTCAATCCGGTAGATGAACGTAAGTATTTGTCTGAAACGATTGTTGAAATAGAACCCGGAATTTATTATGTCAACATGACCAATTGCACGGAAGATGATTTTGACAAAAAGATTGATATGTTGGCAAATGCTAAAGCAGTAATTTATGACCAAAGAGGAGGAAACAGGTTGGGATTCTTCCAGATTATCCCACATTTGATTGAAAAATCGGTAAATTCTACATGGTGGCACATCCCGCAAACTGTTTATCCTGACCGAAAAGATGTGGTATTCAATAAATCCAATTGGAGTATTCAACCTAAAAAACCGCTTTTCAGATCTAAAACTATTATTATTAACGTGCCGTCGGTTGTAAGTTCGGGTGAGACAGAGATGGGGATTATTGACCATTATAATTTGGCAACTACAGTTGGAGAAACAACGGCGGGCTGTAATGGGAATATCAATACAATATATTTGCCGTATGATTATACTGCTTGGTTTACAGGAATGAAAGTAATGAAACATGATGGGAGTCAACTTTACAGAGAAGGATTTCAACCTGATTATCCTGTAAATAAGACTATTCAAGCCGTCAAGGAAGGAAGAGATGAATACTTGGAAAAGGCATTGGAAATTGCAAGACTTGAGTAAATTGCAAGTATGAATGTTGAAAAAAACACAAAAGAAAGATAGAAACACTGCAGGTAACAAGCAGT
>JAJDJJ010000136.1 GCA_030267125.1 Bacteroidales bacterium OttesenSCG-928-B11 | reverse complement strand
AAGAAGTCAACTATCTATTTGTAAATCAATTCTCTACGAAGCAATAGCCCCGCTTTTGGCAAACTGCTTGTTGGGCGCTGTGTTTTCATTTGTCATAATTTCAAGTACAATTCTATTGATTTAGTGATTATTTGATTATCGCTTGTTTTACAAGTCATTTCTACCGTGTAATCTTTTCGTGGGATTGATACTTTATCATAAAATACTCCCGTAAAACCTATATCACCATAAAAAGTTATTCCATATTTTACTGTTTCTGAAAACCATTTATATTCTTTTAATTTAGGGTGATTCCACAAATCTGTTCCTTTTTCTATTATTTCAGACTCAAAATAAATATCAGAATTCAACCTCAACTCCAACTCATCTAGTAATATCGTATTATCAAGCACCTGTGGTACACTTGTTGCATAACATTGATTAATCAGAGATCTATTGTTTAAATAACCATATTGATATTCACCATGAGCCAATATTCTAAAATACAATTTATTCCTCAATGTATCATGAACAGACACAAAATTCTTGTCTTCAATTTCATTTGGATTAGTCAACTCAATTCCAAAAAACTCGAAATCTTTTATCAAATTATGTTCAGTTGAAAAACAGCCAACAAATATTGAGATAGATATTCCAATAAAAAATAAAATCACTAACTTTTTCTTCATAAAAACTTCATTTTATAATTCAATCTATTGTTTATGTTTTCATGTCATTGTCCAAAATCACCATCGTCCGACATTGCGCCCAACGTCCGGCGGCTTGGCGAAGTGCGGGTTTCCTGTACTTTCATACGGGAGACCAACTTGCTAATTTCCACGCACTTTCTGCGAAACCACACCCGCATTTTGCCAAACTGCTTGTTGTGCGTTCGGCGTTTGAGATATTCTTTTTTATTTGTTTGGCTGTGCATAAAAATCCTCCAACGAATGAGTATATTTGAAGTAATCCATCGGATACCTAATTTGAAAAATAGTTGGAAATTTTGCTCCAAGTGGAACCAACATTAATGAACTTTTTCCATCAATAGACTGTCTATTATTGATGCTCTCACGATTGTCAAACTTTACATCAAAATAATAAAGATATGGGTAAATCCAATTGACATAAGCACTTTTGGAAATATCTGATTCTGTTTTTATTTCAAGTTGGTCAAAATTTTCCGCAATTGCTTTTTGAAATTCGACTGCATTAAGTGGGACGCCATTTAACACAGGCATTGCATCAAATTGCCCGTCAATAAATACCCATTTTTGCAAATCATTAAGGAAAACTTCTGTAGCTACATGCCCTGCCCCATATTCAGTTGTCTCAACATCTTTCGTTTTTAATGCTAACATTCTTGAGTTTAACCCTATTGCATTCAGACAAGCTGCAGCCACAATCCCATATTCTACACAACGAAAATTTTTCCCTTCTTTTGCTTCTTCAAGAATAGATATAGCATCATTCTTTCGCGGTTCATTGCTACCATTATGTTGCCATTGATTGTGTACCCAATTCAGAATTTTGAGCGTTTTTTCCATATCTGTTCGAGCTTCTTTTATTAAACTATCAATAGGATATCTTGAGCGTAGCAATTTCAAGTATTCATTATTCTCGTTTTGGTCATACCAAAAATTAATACTTGTATTTTTTGAATTTTCATCGAATTGTAGTGAAGTTTGCGACAATTTCATTCCTTTTACAACTGTCAAAGCATACGCTGTGTCATTAAGACAAACATAAAAATGATGAAGTCGTTCTGAATTAATTAAAAACTCAATACTATCCACATTTGTGTAAAATACAAGTTTTTCAGAGTTGCGGAAAGGAATATCTAAAGTGTCGGCTTCAATTTCAGGTAAAATTGTCCAATAATCTTTCATTAAATAATAACCAAATCTAATATCAGCCAAATCAGATGTTGCTTTGATGACTGGATAACCTTTATGCGTAGTTTGTCCATAAGCACAATGAATTAAGCAAAAAAACAAAAACGTCAAAAATAATTTTGAAATACTGTTTAAAATCCTATTATTCATATTGATACATATTATTATTGATATTCAAATTTAACTTTCTACTATCTCGCTACACTGTCCTTCGCTGACGCACAACGTCTGGCAGCTTGCCGAAGGCGGGGCAAAGATAAAACTTTCCACGAAGAAATCAACTATCTATTTGCAAATCACTTTCCTACGAAGGAATAGCCCCGCTTTTGGCAAACTGCTTGTTGTGCTGCGTTTATTTATGTGGTTCAAATTTCTCATTTGTTGCAAACACAGGATTGATACTTGCCCGATATATTACTTTTCGTTTATCTGTGATTTTTAATTCAGAGCTTTTTGTCATTGAGATGTAGTGAATTGAATAATCTTCATTTAAAGAGACAAACACTAGCAAATCAAAATGCTCGACATTCACATTCCCAAGATGTGGCGCACCTTTTTGCCAATATCTTGTTTTTACTTCTATATTGACGCTCTTTGGCAATTGCCACGCTTTGGAAAATTCATCTTTCAATATCCCTTTTAAATCACAGTTACTAACCCTATTTTCTGAATATTCAAGTTTTTCAAAAAAACGAATAATATTTCTTTTCGCATGATATTCTCCTAAATCAGCAACAATTTTTTTGTAGCTGAAATTGGGATTTTCTTGCTGAATAATCTGAACTATCTTTTTATCAATTGATAATTTTTCATTTGCAAGATTTACGATTTCCACATTGTCAACACAAGATTTTACAATCATTCTACATCTATTAAATTGTCATCATTTTACTCGCCTTCTTCTTTTGCTTGTCGGATAATCAATAGACCGTCCATCACTGTTACACTCACATACTCATTTGGAGAAAATCCTGCAGCCTCCAACCAATTTCCGCAAAGACGTAATTCAGGTACAATTTTCCCTTTTGGTTTATACAAAAGATTTGATTTTGACCATCTGCAAAATGGTTGTAATTTCAAATAGCGGACTCTTGGTTCTTCAACTTTGAATTGGATGCTGATTTCGTCTTGTTTTGGGCGGATAACCTTTTTGAAGGTCGTTCCTTTTTGCTTT
>JAJDJJ010000135.1 GCA_030267125.1 Bacteroidales bacterium OttesenSCG-928-B11 | reverse complement strand
TTGGATCGTTTTCGAATGCTGGTAAGAAATGATAATCATCTCCTTTTCCAAACGTTCTTTTACCCAATAAACCTCAAGCGGCACCTTCTCATCCGCAAAATTAATCTCCGTAGGAAGATGCGGTGCCGCAAGAACATTGGTATAAGAGGTTGGTATCGATTCACTTTCCGTTTTCGGATCTCCATCCGGAAATGCAAAACAAGCTAAGAAAACGGATAAAATGCTGATAATTCCTATGGAAATAATGAGCGTTTTTTTGGTGATTTTCATTTACGATAAAACTAATGACTATTCACTTTTAATATTCGGCAATTCTAATCCTAAATTGTGTTTTTTATCTACTCTTTTTAAAACAAAACCAAGAATCAATGCGGCAACACCTAAACATGCCAACATTAATAGCGGATTTGTATAATTATAAGAAGTTGCAGCCACATCGGGAGTCATGGTTCCATCTTTTAATGCTTGCACAATTTCAGGATTTGATGAATCCAATATTTTTCCTATCAACAAGGGGAATAACCATAATCCAATATTTTGAATCCAAAAGATAAGTGCATACGCCGATCCTATCACTTTGCTATCAACCAATTTAGGTACCGATGGCCACAATGATGCCGGAACTAATGAGAAAGAAGCACCCAACACTAAGATAGTCACATAAGCAACGATTACACCGCCGATTTCATTTCCTTGGAACAACGGTAAAATAAATGCAAAAGTTAAGTGACAAGCAATCAATAAAATAGAACCAATCATCAGCATGGAAGCCGCTTTACCTTTTGTATCAACATATTTACCAAGGATTGGCGTAATACCAACAGCTAATAAGGGGAATACAGCGAAAATAGTTTCCGCCGATTGACGCATATAACCCATAACACAGAATGTAATCAAAGAAACAATTGCCAAGATCAAAAAGACAATTCTTTTAGTTCCTTTGGTAAAATTACTAGCAAAAGCGGCAGCGGCAACAACCAACATAATAGCATACTGCACAATGGCAACTGTATTTTCGGCCCAAAAACCTTCCGCCGCAGTAAATGTTAGATTACATTGTAGCATATTTACCGCATATTTTTGGAATGGGAAAATTGCCGAATAATACAATACACAAAGTAAAGCCACCAACCAAAAACCGCTGCTCGAAAATATCTTGCCAATATCTCTGATTTGGAATGGTTCGTCTTTTTCTTCTGCTTCGCCTGTTTGTGCATCTAACTTCTTATCCATAAAGAAGTAAACGATAAACATAATCAAGGCTATCATCAATAAAATAACACCGAAAGCAACAGAGTGAGAAACATCTGCACCGCCTAATATATCAGCTCTTGCAATAAGCGGGGAAAAAATCATACAAGTAGCCACACCTAAACGGGCTAATGCCATTTCAGAACCCATAGCAAGTGCTAATTCTCTGCCTTTAAACCATTTAACAATTCCGCGCGAAACGGTAATACCAGCCATTTCAACACCACAGCCAAATACCATAAAACCTACCGAAGCAAACTTGGCAGATGCGGGCATTCCTTCATAAAATGGTGAAACACCTAATTCATCGAATATAGGAATGTAATTCAAATGATTTGTAAACCAAACAGATAAAGAAGATGCTTCAAATGCTTCGGTCACGGCATACCAGTTTATAGCCGCACCAATAAGCATAACAAAACCAGATAAAAGAGCAGTAAATCTAACTCCCATTTTATCTAAAATAATACCTGCAAAAATTAAAAAGAAAATGAAAACATTCAAAAATGTTTCCGAACCGGCATACGTTCCAAACGCTGTGGAATCCCAACCCCGTGTCGATTGCATCAAATCTTTAATAGGGGATAAAATATCCATAAATATGTAAGAACAAAACATTGCAAATGAAAGAAGTAAAAGAGCCATCCATCGAATAGCCGGATTGTCTCTCATTGTTTTAAATTTTTCTGTCATAACTTTTACTTTTTAGGTTTATAAATTAAAATATTTTGATGTTTCTAAATTATTGATCGCCATTATCTTTATCATCTTCTCTACGTTTAGATGATATGATCAAATCAAATGTAATGTATCCTAAAGCTATTCCCCAAATTGATATCAAAAAAGGATTGTTTTTTAATATATTATCAGATTCATAACCTACTTTATACCAATATATAAAAGCAAATATCCAACCTAAAACTATTCCAATAATATGGACAATAGTAAGATTTTTTTTGATAAAATTGTTCCATTTATCACTCATCCTGCATTATTTTATAATATTCATATTCGTTGAATTTGCTCTTAATAGCATTTACAATCTGGTCTGGCGACCATTTCAACAAATCATAGTAACTAAAACGACAATAAACCATAAATTCCATCAAATCATCATCTTTTAATCCTGTTATTTCAGAAACTAAATTCTTATTATATTTAAGTGGTAATTTATCTATTTCCTGTTCATGCTCTACCAAATCATAATAGAGCTTTTGCATTTTAACTCTCTTACTGAAAGCATTATATAAAGCAGTAATCGGGCTTGCAGCTGCTGTACCTCTTAATAAATTAGGACTTTCATTCACCGCATTTGCTTTTTCTTCATCACTCAATTCGGCACCATAAATCTTTTTGTAGGCATCCGGAATTTTAATAGCTGATAATTCACGCTTAAACTCTTCATAATTAGGATTAAAAGCATAAACAACCACTTCTCTTAACATAATTGATTGAAAATAAAGATGATGTTCATTAGGATATCGAATATTTGTCTCATTGATAGCTTCTAAATGCTGACGATAGATAGTCTTTGTGAAAATTAATGTATCCCCAACTTGAACTTTCGTAGTAAATTCGCCGTTTTTATTTGTGAATGCAAAAGTCTTAGCATTAAGATTATAAACACTAACACCTTCCAAAGGAAGGTAAGTAATTCCATCATAAACTATTGATTTATAATCTATTCTTTGAGCAAAGATGGATATAGTCAAGGAAAGAAAAAATAGAAAAGGCAATAGTTTTTTCATGTTGCAAATGTACAATTTTAGATTAATATTATTCCTCTTCTCTTTTTTAAATT
>JAJDJJ010000134.1 GCA_030267125.1 Bacteroidales bacterium OttesenSCG-928-B11 | reverse complement strand
GGCGGCGACCTGCGCCCCGGTCGTGGCGAGGGATAACGCCATGGTGATCAAGCCGAAAGGGAAACCGCCGCCGGATTCAAAGCTCTTCACGGCGGCGAGGATGCCGGAAATGATGGCTTGGGCGACCGCCGTTTTCTTCTCCCTCCGGAACTGTTCCAACTCCAACTCCCTCTCCTTGTCGTCTAATTCCTTGTCCAATTGCTCCACCTGCGCGTTGTAGTATTCTTGCGAGACAATGCCCTCCCGGAGCTGGTGGTCTAAAATATTCCTGCGCTCGTCATAGTTCCTGCGGTAGTCGTAGAGGAGACGGTCTTCCCGGTTTCGCTGTATTTGGTTGATGGAGTCGAAAAGCTGGTTGGCTGTCCACACGAAGTCTTGGATCACGTCGGCGATCTCGGCGAGGTTCTTCTCCCAATCCTTTTTGAAGTCTTTCCAGTCGATGTCGAAGAGCCTGCCGAATCCCTGCTTTGCCTGCTTGGTGTCGATTTCATCCAACTCATTTTGCAGCTTGGCTTTCAGTTCGGCGATCTGACTTTCGAGTTGGTCGATACGGTCGTTATGTTCTTCCTCGCCTAATTCCTTTAATTTGCTGATGGCGGTTTGGGCGATGGCGATTTTTTCTTCATACTCTTTCTTGACCGTAGCAATGCGGGCTTCCTTTTCAGAAAGCAATGCCTGCGTGATCTCAGCCTCGGCGCGTTTGACCACATCTAACTCCTGTTCTGTTTCTAAGATCACCGCTTCTTTCTTCTTCTGTAGAAGACGGTTGAGGATGTCAACCTCCTCCTCGCTCAATCCCGTGCCGCTGGCAGGATCGTAAGGCTCGGATTGCTTGGATTGGTAATAAGCGATGTTTTGGTCGAGCTCCTTCAACGTCTCTTTCCATTGCCGCTGGATTTGCGAAAGCTCCGCGGCGTATTTGTTTGTGAGGCTGTTGCCTAATTTCTCCTGTAATTCCTCAACCTTTTCATACAGTTTTTTGTAGTTCTCCTCCACTTTCTTCAACTCTTTTTCGCGGTGTTCCGCATCCAAACGGGCGATCGCTTTTTCTTTGAGGGACAGCAACTCTTTTTCGGCTTCCAACGCCGCCTTGCCTTTCAGTTTCACAAAACGCTTGGCGGTGGCGATCTGCTCGTCATACTCTTTCGCCGTCTTTTGTTTTTCCCGCTCCACGCCCTTGAATGCCGCCAACCGTTCTTCCTCTTTCAACTTTTCCAACTCTTTCAAAAACTTCTCCCACTCTTTCAGCTGCTCCTTGTTCGCATCTGCGGTGGCGGCGGCATGGTTGCGTTTCGCCTCGCAATCGGGGCAGGAGCAGCTGTTCCAATCCCCCGTGCAGGCGTTCTCCTCCCCTGTCACCGCCTCGGTGACGCTGCCGCCCGCTTCCGTTATCTCGTCCAACTTCTTTTGATACGCCTCTTCCCAAGCGGTCAGTTCTTTATAGAGCTTGCCCCGCTGCGCCCGGAGTCGGTTGATACGGCTGTCCTCGTTGTTGCGGGAGTTGCTGCTGCCGATCTCGGCGAAGTAGCCTTTCATCTTCTTGCCGAATTGATGCCAGTCCGCTTCGTAGCCCTCTTGTATCTTGCGCCAGCGTTCACGTTCTTTCTCCTGCGCCTCGGTCAGTTTCTTGCCGTTGTCCAACTCCCACTCGTCCAATTTCGCCTGCGCCTCCATGATCTTGCTCTTGATGGCGGTGGCTTCGATCTTCAAATTCAGCACGGCGAGGTAGTTCTCAACGGCGGCGGTGTTCTCCTCGATCAAACGTCCCTCTTCCGTCAGTTGGGCATTATAGTTCGGCATGATCTCCTGCAACTTGCGGATGGCTTTGTAGCGTTCGTCGTTGCCTAAGTTCTCGTTGCGGATGATGCCGACCAAGTCCCGCACAACCCTCGACTGTTCCTCATAGGTTTTGTTCACGTCCAACATTATTTGGGAATGAGCGCCCTTGAAGTCGAACTCCTTGCGCAACTCCCTCGCCGATTTTATCCATTTGCCCAATCCGATGCCGATGCTCGTGATCGCCGTGATGACGGCTAACCAGGGCACTTTGGTGGCTGCCGCCCTGTATAGCTTCATCGCTTGCGTGGCTTTTTCCGTGTTGCCCGCCAGTTTGAGCTTCGCGGCGGCAAGCAAGAGCGTGATGGAGCGGTCTGCGTGTTTGAGCGTGATGGATGTTTTGGTGTAAAGATTTTTCGCTTTTTGAGCCGCTCCGACCAATAGCAGTCGGGAAAGATAGATTGCGTAGGGAGCGAGCAGGGCGGTGATGGCGGCTTTGTTCTCGCCTACTATTTTGATGGTTTTGGAGAGGAGTTTCAAGCCCGCCGTGCTGGTTTTGGTGAGCTTCATCAAGGCAGGGTAGAGTTTCTCTCCCAGTTCCAACCTCGTGTCCGTGAACTTCTTGCGGGCTTTCTCCAAGTTCGCCTGCATGTTGTTGTTCTTGATGTCGTATTCCTCAAGGCAGGACACCCCCTCGGTCATGGCTTGGTTGGCGGTGGCTTGCGCCGTCTCCACCTTGTCCAATGAGTTGGCGAGTGACGAGATGGCGGCGGCTGCCCTTGCTCCGTCCAAACCCAAATCTTGGAAAACGGGGAGGAGCTTGTCGAAACCGCCCGCACCGGAAAAGCCTTTCAGTACCTTTTTCAACGCCGAGTTCATGTCCGTTTCGATCAAGGTTGTGAACGCCTTGAGTTCCATGCCCGCAACTTTCGCAAACTCGGCGGGCTTGGATATGACTTTCTGGATGAGCTTTTGAAAGGCGGTCGCGCTCATCTCCACCTTTTGCATGTCCTGGTCGAGGGCGGAGGCGTAACCTAAAATCTGATCGGCGGAAAGTTTTGCCTGCACTGCGATACCACCGAGCCGCCCGGCGAAATTCACCATGTATTTTTCATTGGCGGTGGAGACCTTGCCCAGCTCGTTCACCGCCGAACCGAGCGAGAGCATCTGCTCTTTGAGGTTCTTCTCTTTGAGCACGTCGGATGACTTTTCGAACACGTTGACCATCTTGCCGATGGCGAGCGTTGCATCGTCTCCCAGCACGTCGCCCATGGAGATGTTGATGATGTCC
>JAJDJJ010000133.1 GCA_030267125.1 Bacteroidales bacterium OttesenSCG-928-B11 | reverse complement strand
GCCTAATTCACCATTTATATCATTCAACAATTCTGTCGTTTCATTCTCTGAAAGAAATCGCCCAAAATAATATTTTTTATTATTGTATTTTACGCATAATGCACCTTGATACACATAATCCCATGCCGCTAATGACTCCAAGATGTCTATATACCAAACTTTTTTATTCCATGAATAGATTCTATTTATATCTTTTCTACTGACTCTCTTTTCTCTGTTAAATAATCGTCTTTTTTTTTGTATTACTAACTCCTCGTCTTCGAAAATGATAATTTCAATTCCTCTACTTCTCCACAAAATAAGATCCAAAAGATGTATTAATGGAATCAATAAAATATAGAGATGAAAGAAGAATAACATTAAGGATAATCCAAAAAACCACCATGTTAGAACGAAGAAATAGTAGTCAAATGTTCTTTTTTTATTAACAAACTTAAATTCAATATTCATAATGTCAATTTGTTTCTAGTGACTCTCTGTATTTATGCGACATCCACACTCCATTTGGAACAAGCTGTCCATCTTTCATCACACCTTGACTTCGAACAGAGATATTCATATCTTTTTTTCCAAAAATATTCCTGCTAGCAACCGAACCTTCAAAATATGGCTCCCCATTTTCATCATATTTTACATTGCTTATATTTTCCACTGTCCATATATTAAATGTTCCGATACTCTCTGCCTCATTTTTTGAAAGCGATATCGACTCTATCAACTTCAGTGGTTCCATTGAAAATCCTAATTCAAATCCCAAACCTACTCCTACGGAAAATGAGTCCTCCCCTATTCCAACACTCCCACCCACAAGACCTTTTGCTGATACGTTTATAGAAACAGAATTACTTTGGAGTGATTCCACAAATGAATCGTATTTAAAATTACGTTCAGTTCCAAGAGAAACACCTCCACCACCGACAATAATACTAGCCGGGTTAGTTTGCGCATTATTATTCTTAGTTGTTGAGTACGCTGAAAAATGTGTCATCCCGTGTTTGTCTGCAGTTATACCACCTCTAATGCTTCTTCCTACTGCTATATTATGCAAACCAATGCCTATATTAGCTCGTGTAAAATATGTATTTACTCCTCTGCTTGGGAATGGAAACTCTCCATTTGGATCAACCAACTTAATAGGATTATTCAAACAGTAATTATAAGGGCTCCATCCCGGATACTTGCTTGCCATTGGATCCACGCTCAGCCAGATGCTCAGATCAGAATCGTAATACCGCGCGCCGAAATAGCCGTAGCCCGTCTCCTCGTCGCGCTCCTTTCCGGAGAAGGTGAACATGGCGTCCCAGCCGGTGCGGCGCTGGTCAACGTACCAGTTTTCGGAGCACGGCTCACGGCTCACGGAACAAGGAAAGCCAGCGTAAGAGGTTGGGAGCTGGAGGTTTGGAGTTAGATGGTTTTTCATGGCATTCATAGTAGACTTGCAAAAGTAATGAATTTTCAGTTTGATAATATTGATTGCTGTATGAATATTTGCACTCCTTGTCCACTTGTTTCCTTGTCCACTTGTTTCCTTGTCCACTTGTTCCACTTGTTCCACTTGTCTGCTTTCCTCCCAAATCGCCCAAGCCCAAATTCTGCGGAAAGCCGAAAACAGAGCTCTCTCCTGCGACAGTTGTGCCTTCACTGTTGAAAATCAGGAGTAAAAAGAACAAAAAGAGCGAAAAAACTAAAAAATCATTTCGATAAAGTTCTTCTTACTCTTTTTTTCTCTTGTCTTCTCTTGTCTTCTCGTTTTCTTGTCCACTTGTTCACCTTTTTTCTCTTTCTCTTTTTCGTTCAAAATATCAAAGGAGCTCCTTATTTTTTAACTAACTGTAAATCAACTAAAATACGAATATTCGTACTCTGTTTTTTGATTTTACGGCGTTATTTGCAATGCTCATAATGACCTCGCAAAAGTAATTTTTCAACTTTTCTGCTTTCATCCTTTCACCGGACCGCTTTTTTGATTCTACGGTCTTTCTTGCAGTGAGTCGCACCCTACGTCATTAAGTATAATGGAGATTTCTCTATGCTGAACACAATCACACCACCTTGGTCTTAATATAGTCTTTCCGAATCCTTCTGTATGGAGAACTATTTTATTTTTAGAAATTATTCTCACATATTGATTGTATGAGTAAGGATTCCATGGCAACAATGTATATGGATCTCCATTTTTTGTGCTATCGCATTCAAAAATAAGGCGTTTTTTTGAAATCTCCACCCATTTCCCTTCACAATGATAATGCCCTATACCAAAAGTAGTGATAATTTCTTCTGATTCAAAAATATTAGCACTATCTATTTTTAAGATCACTACGTATCTATCCGAATTATAACAATATAAATTATTCATATTCTTATTTGAGACGCAACTATTTAATAACAGCAGTGTTATAAAAAGGAATGATATTTTTTTCATTTTAATCTATTTTTGTTATTTGCCGAATTTCTACTCCAATAAATTTCAATTAGCATACATTGTCTTATTGTTTTCTCCTTCGATCTGGTTTAAAAAGTCGATTATCATTAATGGGGCCTGCCGACAGGCGAGAATATGGGTATTCCCCTTTTTCATCTTGAAGGTTTCTAACCCAATCAGTAGTTATTTGGGATGAGCTATAAATATCTTCCCCGCAATAAGATGGGTCATAGGCAAACGCAGCTTTATAAGCACGCACCTCATCTGTTAAGTCGTATGCACAGAATACTCCATTTCCAAAAAGCCCTACTTCCTTATTGTGGAATTGTCCACCATGAGTTACCTCATGCACAAAAGAGGCGGTGCTTGAATAGGTTATTATCAGTTTTCCTGCATCATCGCCTTTTCCCAAACTAAAATTCCCAGCTTTATCTACTTTTCTCAATTTATAAGTATTCTTCTGGCAATCTTCCAATTCTTGCATCGTATTAAGTGTTTGCCCCAAACTGGAAGAACGTTCTCCTAAATCCCCTATTCTTCCATTTAATTTCGCTTCACTCCACCCCTTCCTTTCTGCCTTTGAAGTTAATCGATTTATCTCCGAATCTATACTCGCTTTTCTATTCATGATCGCTTGCTTTTGATCATTCCACTCTGTTTCACTTGTCGGATCTATTTTTCTCCCGTCAGGATCTCTTAACATTATCGGA
>JAJDJJ010000132.1 GCA_030267125.1 Bacteroidales bacterium OttesenSCG-928-B11 | reverse complement strand
GACGCAAGCGCACCAAACGTTCCAAGAGTACTCGGTTAAATTCGACACTTATGAAGGCGACGGGAAATTCATCGCTTTCTCCTGGACGGACGGGACGTCTACCACCTACTTGGTTGACGATATCTACGTGGATAAGATACCCACCTGCTCGCGGCCGGAAGCCATGAGCGTTGACAGCGTGAAATCCACCAGCGCCTATATCTCTTGGACGGAACTGGGAACCCCCAGCCAATATTTGGTGGAGGTGGGGCCTTCCGGTTTTGCCTACGGGGAAGGCGAGGCTGAACAGGAGTTCACCACCAATGACAACCCATTGGAGATAACCGGGCTTTCAGCCAATACAAAGTATGATGTGTATGTCCAGGCCGACTGTGGATCTACAGGATTGAGTTTCAGTGTTTTCCGCACGTTCACCACCGCTTGTGCGGATGGCATAGCCCTTGGCGACCTTCCTTATACCGAAAGTTTTGACAACTACGGGACAGGAAACACATCCACAAGTTTCCCGACTTGTTGGAAAAGAAGGTCAACGTATGTTACAAACTATCCATATATTTCTGCTACCAACGCCTCCGCTCCGGGATCGATGTATTTTTATGCAAGCGCCACGACCCATACCACGGCGATTTCGGAAAAATTTGATTTCCCGGTCGACGCGCTTCAAGTGAAATTTAAATTCCGCACAAACAGCACAAGTGCCGGCATGACCGTCGGCGTGATGTCCGACCCGACCAATGACACCACATTCACACCGATACAAACGGTGCTTAACAGTGTTGTAAACGAATGGCAATCCCATACCGTATATTTGAACGATTATACCGGAACTGGTAGATACATAGCATTCCGCTTGTCGTCAGCAGCTGGAATATATTTGGACGATGTGGAGATAGACTTGTCGCCGGCGTGCATCCCCGCGCAGAACATCACGGTTTCCAACCAGACAACCACTTCCGCCGACTTCACTTGGACGGGGCCGGAGAACGCAGGATCCTACGAGATCGAGGTAGGGCTGCCCGGTTTTGTCCCCGGGGATAATTCGGCTGTCGTTTCCACTACCACGTCGGATGAATTTTATTATATCCCGCTCAACACGTTGACTGACGCCACGGCTTATGTCTTCGCCGTGCGCAGTGTCTGCGACGACGACGGGGAAAGCGAGTGGAGTTTCCTCAACTTCGGCACCGTCGCCGAGGAGACTTACGGGGACGGGGTTTGGAACGGCTACGTGTACGACATGGCCACCCCCTACACTTTCGGCAATTACTTAGGCATGGTTACCGAGAATGAAATCTTCAACCGGACGGCGGCCACCAATGTCGTGTGGTCGGGCGCCACCTCCTTGTGGGCGGGGACGGCTCCCCACGACAATTTCGGCGTGCGTTACAAGATGGCCAAGACTTTCCCCTGCGGGTACTATACCTTCACAGTGGGTAATGACGACCACGTGCGCCTGAGCATCGACGGCGGCGAGAGCTGGCTGATCCTTGGCAGCTGGTCAGGCGGCGGCGGGTGCTGCACGAACTACTCCAACGACACGGCGGTGTACTTCAGCGGGGACGAGCCGACCGAGTTGGTCATGGAATTCTATGAGGTAGGCGGCGCGGCCACGGCCAACTTCAGCTATGCCGCGGAAACGGTTGCCGTCACTATCTCCAACCTGACCCCTTGGTCTGTGGACTTGACTTTCGGCGGCGATGACGCGGTCAACCTCGTGGTTTCCACCACGGTTGAGACGGATCCCTCAGACCCCGAGAATGCGGTAGAGGAAACGCCAAGCCTGACGGATAATCCTTACACCGTTTCGAACCTGTCGTCAGACAGCACCTACCATATTTACGTGCAGACCGACTGCGGCGGGCCGTGGAACCATATTGTGGTAACAATCCCCTCTTCCTGCCCCGCGCCAACGGGCCTGTCCGCTACCGATATCGAAGCCTTCACCGCCACGCTCACGTGGGACGCGCTGGGCATGACGGGCTGGAACCTCAAAGTTTCGACCACGCCATTGACCGGCCTTGACACCGCGACGGGCGATTTCTTCGACGGACCTGTAAGTGCGAACAATTACCCGCTCACCGGATTGACTGCCTCGACCACTTATTACTGGTATGTGCGGTCCGATTGCGGGGCGGGGGTGTTCAGCGCCCCGGGTTCCGCCAGCTTCAGAACTGAGTGCGACCTCTTAGCCCTTCCTTACACGGAGAGTTTCGAATCCTACACGGGAACGTCGTACAGCGTGGCGGGCGTAGTGCCGGATTGCTGGAATTCGTTGTACACCGATGCGTCAAATCCCCAGTATGCGCCGCATGTCACCAACCAGGGCACCGCCAGTTATCCCAAGACCGGCACGAAAGCCTTGTCCCTCTACGCCGGCAGCGGGAACACCGCCTACGCCGTCCTGCCCAAATTCGCCACCCCGGTCGAGGATTGCATCCTCTCCTTCTGGTACAGGTTTGAAAATGCGTCGTCAGGGACGATGACCCTGGGCTTCATAAAGGGAGACCAAGACGACATGAGCACCTTCACCGCTTTGGCCACAATTGCGGGGACTACCACAGTGACGGAATATGTCTACGACTTCAGCGCGGCTACGACGGACTTGAGTGATGCAACCCGTATTGTTGTCAGATGGTACAAAGAGAGTACCTGGTACACCGCGTCCATTGACGATATCAGTGTTTACGCCAACACCTGCCCTTCCCCCACGTCTTTAACGGCATCCAATATCACCGCCCAATCAGCTGACATTTCATGGACAGCCGGGGGCAGCGAGACGGAATGGACACTGAAACACGGCCCGGCGGGCTTCAACGTGAATACGGGAGGCACGACCGTTGGCAATATTACGACACCCTCCTATACGATAAACACCGGCCTGAGCCCCGGAACTCACCACGATGTGTACGTGCAAGCCAACTGCTCCGGCGATGACAACAGCATGTGGTCAAAAACCAGCTTTCAAGTGCCTTGCGGCGTAGGTAACATCGCCAGCATGGGTTATAGCGAAGGCGCCGGATCAATTCCATGGGTGGAGAACTTCAATACCTACACGGACGCTTACAAGTTAGCCCAGGACTGGGCGGGTAAAGGCCAGTCCCTACCCGACTGCTGGACAAACGTAACCAGCGTTGGCGCAGGTTCAGGCATACCAATCTATGTGCACGGCAGCAACCT
>JAJDJJ010000131.1 GCA_030267125.1 Bacteroidales bacterium OttesenSCG-928-B11 | reverse complement strand
TTGGCGCTGCCACCTCCGAGAACCGCAACATCGTCGCATTCACCGATTTAGGGGAAAGCAACCCCAGGGCGCATGGCGTTTATCCAACACCCGGCGCATCACCCTACCCCGACAATCTTTCAAACAACTTAACTATAATCGCAGACTCCTCTATCATTCGAAACATCAACGAAGTCAGCAACAACCTCCGCACGATCGGCATGACTTCCGGCACTGATTTCGAGAAGGTGGAAAATGCCCGGTTGCTCACCACTAATGAATACACGTTCAATGCTAAGTTAGGCTTCATTTCGCTAAACCAATCACTCACCGCCGACCAGGTGTTAGCGGTCGCATTTCAATACCAAGTGATGGGTGAAGACGACGTGGTTTACCAAGTAGGGGAATTTTCCAACGAAGTTTCAACCCCCAATTGTATCCGGGTGAAACTATTGAAAAGTACTACAACCAATCCCAAAAGTCCACTTTGGAAATTGATGATGAAGAATGTATATTCATTGCAATCATATCAAATATCCTCTGAAAAATTCAGGCTTAACGTCCTCTATACAGGCGATGACGAAGGTATTGCCAACGGCTTTTTCAATACCGGCAACGAAAAGGGCATCCCTATTATCCGTTTGATGGGTGTTGACAAACTGAATCAACAATTGGATCCCGCACCTGACGGCGTTTTCGACTTCATCGATAATGCGGCTACCGCAGGCGGAACTGTCAATGCCTATAACGGACGCATCTACTTCCCTTCTGTTGAACCTTTTGGATCCGGACTACGCAAGGCGCTCACCGATCCCAATGCGGCAAATCGTTATGCGTTCGACTCTCTTTACACCAATACAAAAACCGCCGCACAGGAATATACCAGCAAAAATAAGTACTACTTAGAGGGGCAGTTCAAATCTTCTTATGGTTCCGAATATTACCTAAACGCATCCAATATTGCCGAAGGTTCCGTCACTGTTTCCGCCGGAGGGATTCCTCTTACCGAAAACGTGGACTTTACCGTGAACTACAGCATGGGTACGATATCAATCACTAATGAAGGGGTGCTCAATTCTGGCACTCCAATCTCCATAACAGTAGAGAATAGAGATGCTTATGGATTGATGACCCGCAGAATGTTCGGCGCAAACTTCGACTATCAATTCAACAACAACTTCAATGTTGGAGCCACTATCCTTAATCTCAGCGAACAACCTATTACTCAAAAAGTTAATGTAGGAGACGAACCTATTAAAAATACGATTTGGGGAATGAATTTCAATTACAGGACAAAAGCCCCAATCGTCACAAAGATCGTTGACAAACTACCTTTCCACAGCACAACGACAGAGTCTAACTTCCAAATCGAAGGGGAGTTCGCCCATTTCATCCCTGGCCATTCCCGCCGCATCGGCAAAGAGGGAACTACTTACATTGATGATTTCGAAGCATCCAAATCTTCCATCAATCTATTTTCTTTATCCTACTGGGTCTTAGCATCCACGCCGCAAGGGCAACCCAATCTTTTCCCTGAAGCTACCGCCGTTTCCAATGACGAGCATCCGCGCCGCCAGTTAGCATACGGCTACAACAGAGCTAAGTTGGCTTGGTATAATATCGACCAAATTTTCTATAGCAACAACAGCGCGACACCCAGCAATATCACCAAAGAGGATCAATCAAAACCTTATGCCAGAGCAGTCTACCAAGACGAGCTCTTCCCTAACAAAGAACGGGAAAATACCGCACTGTCCGGCTTGATGACCGTCTTTAATTTGGCGTTTTACCCTACGGAGAGAGGCCCTTACAATTACGATGTTGACGGATCGGAAAACTTCTCTGCCGGTTTAGCCATGGATGGATCGCTCAGAAATCCTTCTTCCCGCTGGGGTGGTATCATGCGGCGAATGGAATACACCGATTTTGAGTCCGCCAACTATGAGTACATTGAATTTTGGATGATGGATCCTTTCATCGAAAATCCAACCCACACCGGCGGTAAACTCTATTTCAACTTAGGTGATATTTCCGAAGATATTTTACGTGATGGGGTTAAGTTTTTTGAGAACGGACTCCCTGCTGACGGTTCCGATGAGAACATACAATACACCGCTTGGGGACGTGTTCCCACCATCCAAATGATCATCAATGCTTTTGATAGCGATGTGGCCGAATCACGTTTCTATCAAGACGTCGGTTTTGATGGCCTTTGGGATGAAAAAGAGCGGGATCATTTCGCTGACGACATGTATTTGGGACGTTTGGAACAACATTTAGGAGGCAGTTCCAACCCCGCATTTCAAGCAATTTTAAATGACCCTTCCGCCGACAACTACCACTATTTCAGAGGAACTGATTACGATAACACAGATGTAAAGATCAATGACAGATACAAACATTACAATAACCCCGACGGAAACTCGCCCACACAAGAGCAAAGCTCGGAATCCTATCCCACAGCGGCTACAAATACGCCCAACGTGGAGGATGTTAATAACGACAATACGCTAAGTGAAGAGGAAAAATATTATCAATACGAAATCAACCTCACACCCGCCAGCATGAATGTGGGCGAAAATTACATCGTTGATGTTTTCGAAGGCACACCTGCGGCACCACTTCCTGATGGCTCGCGTCCAATGACGAAATGGTATCAATTCCGAATTCCGATTAAGAATCCGGACATGGTAGTCGGGAATATATCGGGATACAGTTCCATCCGATTCATGAGGGTTTTTATGCGCGATTTTGAGGAACCGATCATCTGCCGCTTGGGAACATTCGAGTTGGTGAAAAGCGACTGGCGTACTTACACGAAACCCATTTTCGACGAAGGAGACTATATTCCCGGACACGATGATGAGTCCGTCATGAATGTCGCCACGGTAAGCTTTGAGGAAAATGCCAACAGAGCTCCGATCCCTTATGTTATCCCTCCTGGCATCGAACGGGAAACCGCTTTTGGTGGTGTTAATGTTTACCAGATAAACGAACAGGCACTCTCTTTGAAAGTAAACAACTTGAATGACGGTTTCTCCCGGGCAGTTTATAAAAATACTAATTACGATTTACGCCAATTCAAAAGATTACGGATGTTTGCCCACGCCGAAGACGTGAATTATTCCGGCGACTTGTCCGATGGTGATGTCACACTGTTTATCCGTTTGGGTATTGACTTCACAGAGAATTATTACGAGTATGAAATTCCTTTGGAAATAACCCCCTGGGGCGTTGGAAAAGACACAGCCCTAATTTGGCCGGCCG
>JAJDJJ010000130.1 GCA_030267125.1 Bacteroidales bacterium OttesenSCG-928-B11 | reverse complement strand
ATGATATGAGAAAGAATAGCTTACCCACTACTTTAGGTACAGACAGCATTAGTTCATTACTGAAACAATATGCTATTCCGGCAATTATCGCGATGACCGCCGCGTCGTTGTATAATATCACCGATAGTATTTTCATCGGCCATGGTGTGGGAGCTATGGCAATTTCCGGATTGGCGATCACCTTTCCGTTGATGAACCTGGCGTCGGCTTTCGGAGCGTTAGTGGGCGTAGGCGGCGCCACGCTGCTCTCCATCCGGCTGGGTCAGAAAGATTATGCCACCGCTAATGTAATATTAGGAAATGTATTGGTTTTAAATGTAATCATCGGAATTGCATTCTCCGTCATCACCTTACCGTTTTTAGATCCGATTTTGCGCTTTTTTGGCGCCAGCGAAGAGTTGCTGCCCTACGCCCGGGATTACATGCTCGTGATCCTGTTTGGCAACGTCGTGACACACACATACATGGGATTAAACACGTTGATCCGTTCCGCAGGGAATCCTGAAAAATCGATGTTTGCCACGATCTGTTCGGTGCTCATCAACATACCGCTCAACGCCATCTTTATCTTCGGATTGGACATGGGAATCAAAGGCAGCGCTATCGCCACCATACTTTCCCAAGCAGCCGTCTTGTGCTGGCAGGTCAAGTTTTTCAGTAATAAAAACTACTACATCCATTTCTCCAAGGGCATTTACAAATTGCAAAAAAATATTGTAAAAGGCATCTTTTCCATCGGTTCGGCATCGTTTTTCATGAATGCCGCAGCGTGCCTTATTGTCATCCTGATCAACAAAGGTTTGCGAGAACATGGCGGCGATCTGGCGGTGGGCGCTTACGGCATTGTAAACCGCGTGGCTTTCCTCTTTCTCATGATCGTCATGGGTTTCACACAAGGATTGCAGCCTATTGCCGGGTATAACTTCGGAGCGAAAAAGTATGATCGCTTGAATAAAGTGTTGAAATTAACAATTTTTTGGGCAACCGCCGTGATGTGTTTCGGATTTCTTGTGGCCGAAATTTTCCCGCGCGCCGTTACCACTATTTTCACCACGGATACCGAACTTGTTGACCTTTCCGCTAACGGTTTGCGAATTGTTTTCATGTTTTTTCCCTTCGTTGGCTTCCAAATGGTAGTCTCCACTTTCTTTCAAAGTATTGGCGAGGCGGGGAAAGCCATCTTCCTGTCACTCAGCAGACAGCTTATATTCCTACTCCCGTTGCTTATTATCCTGCCTCAATTTTTCGGATTAAACGGCGTGTGGTTTAGCCTCCCGATCTCCGATTTTATCGCAACCATCACAGCTTCGGTTTTATTATATTTGCAGTATAAAAAATGGAATAGTCTGGAAAAACAATAATCAAATGGAAGAAAACCTCATTATCAATATCGGCCGACAATACGGTAGCGGCGGCAGGGAAATCGGAAAACGGATCGCGGAAAAATTAGGCTTGGCATTTTACGACAAAGAACTGATCAACTTAGCATCCAAAGAGAGCGGGCTGGGTAAAGAGTTTTTTGAACAGGCAGATGAGAAAACCCGTTTTAGTTTTTTTGGAAACTTCCTCGGTATTTCATCTGTCAGCGCCGATGATTACACATACAATTATCTAACCAACGAAAATCTATTCCTAATACAAAGTGATGTGATTAAAGAGATTGCCAGCAAACAACCCGCCCTTTTTGTCGGCCGTTGCGCCGATTATATCTTGCGGGGAAATCCGAAGTGCATCAACATTTTCATCTCCGCCGACATGGACGACCGCATCATCAGGGTTTGCAACCGCAAAACGATCGAGCATGACAAAGCTGCTGAAATGATTGAAAAAAGAGATAAAAAAAGGGCGGAATATTATAATTTTTACACAAATAAAACTTGGGGTGCCGCTAAATCCTACCATCTCTGCATCAACTCCTCTCTATTGGGCATCGAAAGAACCGTAGAGTATATTGCAAGATTTATCGGAGAACAGTTATCGCAGTAAAAATATTCTTTCATTAACCAGCCATTGGACTCGCTTCTTTCTATGCGGAATCCCTCTTCTATGAATCTTGTCCTATCACCGAGGCTCCTCTTCCGTTTTTATCCCGTAGGTAAGTCTGTATTTCTGAGGGGTAAATCCGGTGGCGCGGACAAAGGCGCGGTGAAATACGGAGCTTGACCGGTAGCCGATCCTGAATGCTACTTCAGAGACGTTCAGATCCGTTTCCGAAAGCAGGCGTTTCCCATCCTCTACTCGATAATGTTGTACAAACTCAAGGAATGAACTGTCAAAACCCTCATTGAAAAGCCGCGAAAGATAGGTGCGGTTTAGCGGAATGATTTCGGTTACATCCATCAGCTTGAAATCCGACGAGCGATAGGGGTGCTTCTCTTCCATCCATTGAACTATGGCCTCTTTGTATTGGGGAATGTTGGAAGCAAAAAGCTTTTTCTCATTGTCACTGAAAAGTATGCTCTCTTCCGGATGGAGTTTCTCTTCGTTTTCCACATAGAGAGCTTCGGCTTCGGCATCGTCGAACGTTTCTCGGAAATAATCTTCCGGATAGGGATTCTTATGGAAAACTCCTTTTACAATAACAAAACTGAAGAAGAGGCATACAATGGCAAGATGTATTAAAATAGGGACCAATCCGGTTACGCTCATGGCGATATAAAAGATGGCGGACATCAGCAAAACCCCGAATCCGTATATTTTGGTCCAGTTAAGGCCCATGTGTCCCAGATCGGCATAGTTGTTTTCGCACCATTCTCGGTATTTTCTCCCGTAGTGATAGATAATGTAGAAAAAAAGCGCCAAATAGGCGGCGCTCGACAAGATCAGCGCCAAACGGAACCATACATTGAAATGGGCGATATTGGCAAAGAGCTCGGCGATGCTGTAAATATTCTCGATCTCCTCTCCCGTAAGAAACAATATGCCGTGATAGAGAAGCATTACCCCAAACATGGGCGCCGATATTTTCAGCAAATTGCTCAACGAAAGCCATCCCGGCCGAATCAGTTCGATGAGGTATGTCATGGTGATGATGATAAAGAGATTGCCAAACTCGATTATAAAAGGGGAAAATATGCCTCGTGAGGCAACAATAGCCACATCTGTCAGCCGCTTCCATGCCAGAAATCCGTAGCCCAATCCCCATAATAGCATGATAAAGCCCAGAATCATCCGCGCCCGCGAGCGTTCGGGGTGAGAAAAAAGTATTACAGCTCCTAATATGCAAATGCCGGCGGCAAAGGTGGTGGATATAGCGATCAGGTTATTCATTTCGTACTATTTGTTTTGCAAAGATATTCATTTTGTCGATTAACCATAATCTAAAGCACCCCGGATGCCGT
>JAJDJJ010000013.1 GCA_030267125.1 Bacteroidales bacterium OttesenSCG-928-B11 | reverse complement strand
CCCTCGTTCACGTTTTCTCTACTCTTCGAACAACTCAATTGTGTAATCCAGTAGTTCCACACCTCCGGGTTTTCCATGACCGGGAATCACGATTTGCACTTCGGGATATTTCGCTTTTACCTTGCGAACACTCTCTGACCACGCTTCTTCATTAGCTTCGGTCAAATTGCCCTTGTCGGCACCGAGTGCCTTTACCAAGCAACCACCGAACAACATTTTCTCCGAAGGAATGTAGAGTACCACATTGTCTGCAGTGTGTCCTTCGCCAAAAAATTCCACCGCCATAGGCACGCCTTCGACTGTTATTTCCACTTTGGGATCAAAAGTAAGGTTCGGTATTGGCATGTTATGCTCTCTCGCAAGTTCAAGTGTCCGACGATATGCCAAAGATGCGATCTCGTGTTGATGAAAAGCATTTAATCCACCCAAATTATCACTGTGATAATGCAAGGGCACAACTACAACGATCTTTTTGCCCAGTTGGTTCTCCACCCAATTGATTAGCTCTAATGATGATACGTCGTCAACAGGCGTGTCAAAAACAGCAGCTTCGATTGAATCGGCATAAATAACCCCGTTGCAAGACACACGGCCGAAACTTTCCGTATCCAAGTAAGACTCGTGCAGGTAAATATGATCCGATATCTTAAATATCTTCAACAGATCGGATTCATAAACAACTTCATATTTATTCTTATCACCACATCCGGATAAGATAATGCCCAAAAAAAGCAAAAAACAGTATTTTCTCATAGTTTTTATTGATTTATTGATTTGATTCCGATGTTTCACCGCTATTTTTTTTCAATCTTTTATTCTTCTTCAATGCTTCGTGTATGATCCACTCGATTTGGCTGTTCGTGCTACGAAATTCATCGTTTGCCCAAATCTCCACCTGCTTCAGCAGTTCCGGATCAACCCGCAAAACAAAGGATTTTTTCTGTGCCATGACTCTTAATATAATGAACCGGTATTGATTACAGGAGAAGCAGCTTCATCGGCACAAAGCACTACCATCAAATTACTTACCATCGTCGCTTTTTTCTCTTCATCCAAATTCACAACTTGCTTCTCACTCAATTTGTGCAGCGCCAGTTCTACCATGGAGACAGCACCTTCCACAATTTTTTCGCGTGCGGAGATAATCGCTTCCGCTTGCTGGCGACGTAACATCACACTCGCAATTTCCGACGCATACGCCAGATAATTGATTCTCGCTTCCACCACTTTGATTCCCGCAATATCCAAACGTTCAGCCAATTCCTCCTCTAATTTATCATTGATCTCTTCACCACCTGAACGCAAAGTGAGTTCTTCGGCATGATGATCGGCATGGTCATACGCATACAACCCCGCCACCTTACGTAGAGCCGCATCACTTTGCACTTTCACAAAACGATCATACGTATGCAATGACACCTTGTTCAAATTAGAACCTTCCGGAACATGAGCTCTTTCGGCATCAATTTCAAAAACCGCCTTGTAGGTATCCTCAATTTTCCAAACCACAACCAAACCGATCATAATCGGATTTCCGTTTTTGTCGTTTACTTTGATGGGTTCCACATCCATGTTACGAGCTCGCAATGATAGTTTTTTTCGTCCGTAAAATGGATTTATCCAAAAGAAACCATTCTCTTTAATTGTCCCGGAATATTTCCCGAAAAATGTTAAAACCACAGATTTGTTGGGCTGAATCATGATAAATCCGATCAGGTGGAAAAACCAAGCCACAATCAGCAAGACAAAAAATGTGACAAGCCACCATGGGGCTGAGAAATTAGAAAAAAAGACGATGCAGCCGACCATAGCCGCAATCATTAATAAACTGAATAACAGATTAATAAAGCCATTTTGACTTTTCATGTTTTTAACGCATTCAATGTGTTTCATAGTGATATTATTTTGATATTAATATGATGCAAAAATACTATTTTTTTCAAACAAAAAACAGTTGTTTATTTTTTCTTGTTACCCGCCACTTTTCTCCTGTGCTTATTTATTATATTTGCTCCGATTTTTTTAGCAACCAAATCATCAGGCAAATGAAAAAGATGCTCCCGCTTTTATTAATGTTTATAGCGCTAATCTCTTGTGACCGTAGCAAACCGGATTACAAATCCGAATTGCAAGGCAAGTGGATTTGCAATGAGATCAACTACCTTATCACTCCCACAAATGAGTTTTTCGTGATGGATTTTTTTCCCAACAACAATCTTTTTCTCGCCCAAGAATATGATCTTACAGAAGGAGCAAAGTGGCTGGAAACCAATTCCTTTACGTATAGCATTGACGAGGAGACGATCAACATTAACGGTACAAATGCCTTGGGAGAAGACATGGATTTATCGATGAAGATCAAACGCGTTGGCTCCAATCATCTAGATTATCAAGAAGTTAGAACAGTTGTCAACGGCATGGATATCAGCGAAGGCAGAATTTTTTCATTATACAAGAAAGAGGATGTCTCAGCAGAAAATTTTCTCGGTTCGTGGGAGATCATGCAAATTCTCAAAACAGATTCACTTATTCCCTCAAAGCACAAAATTGATTTTAAAGCCGATGGCTCATTCGATTTGTATAATTACGAGGATGCCGGCTGGGTAAAAAATGAATATATGTCAAACCATTATTATGTACATGGTGATATTTTGATTTTGAATAAAGAATACATAGAGAATACACCTCCGCATTACGAACATCGTAGTTTTACGATTTCCAATATCTCCGGGGAAAATATCACGTTGGATAATTTCGAAAGAAAGGCTGGCAGCAGTGATTTACAAGGATTTAGGCATAAATTGATTCGCAACTAACGGATCAATCTGATTTACACTTATTTATTATGGCGTTATGCGGCACCCACAAACAGCGTAATGAAGATAGGCAAAACAAAATAGCAAATTAGAAAATGAAGATTGAAAATAAAGACGGGCAACCTATTAAGAATATGGATGATTGGGGAAATGGAATACTTCAGGCAGATATTCCAATTTCATTTATTATTGTCTTCAAAACAAACTCTTACGATAAGATTAAAGGGGCTGGGAATTATAGAATTTATTGTCAGTTTGTCAAAATGTGATTTCAGAAAAAATCCCATGTGGAATTGACAATGTTGAAGTGCACAAACTGACGATTGATAATGGGCAAATATATTCCATATATACGGAGTTGGCAGTCCGTTTAGAACGACACCGCAAACAGACAAAAAATGACAAATTACGAAGGCAGACAAAAAGATTTAGGCGCAAAACTTAATAGCTATTTGACCAAACTTACAGGACAGGAAAAAGACTATTACAATGCATTATCACAGGAAGACCTTGCAGAATTAAAAACAGTTCTTTCTGACATTAACAACGTTTTTACTTTAAGACTAACACTTACCGCAACAAAATGGCTTTGTAAGACTTTTAAAATTGACAACAAGACAAAAAACGATATAATTAAAGAGATTGATTCTGTAAAACCAAACACAAATGGTTTTGACATAAAAATTGACAAACAAAAAATTGTAGCAGAAGTTAAATGTGTTTTCCCATCAAACAACAGCAACGAATATCTTGCGGCTCAGCGAAACGGAATACTTGATGACGCAATAAAGTTGATAAATGGGAAAAAACAGCTTTCAGACACTTCAGATTATCACAAATTTTTGTTCGTTATAAACGTTGGACATCGAACTGACAAGGCAGTGCGGGCATTGCTAAAACCGTCAAAAGGAACATCTGACAATGACATTAGAAAAAACAGACATAAAATCAAAGAACAGATTGAATTGCTTGGCAATAATTCAATTGAAAAATTTGGCAAAGACAAAGTATATTTAAAAACGCTTAAATTGGACTGACAGTAAAAAATAAAACCGAACTGCCAACAAGCAGTTTGCCAAAAGCGGATGCATTGCTTCGCAGGAAAGTTTTGTTGAAGAGGGAATTTGATCTCTTCGCAGGAAACATTATCTTTGCCCCGCCTTCGGCAAGCTGCCGGACGTTATCGGCAAGCGGTGGGCAAAAAAATAAAAATGAGATGACATTGAAAGAGTGTTTGAAAAATGTATTTTTGTGAGAAACATAAACGAATTATAAACATATTGGTTTTTAAAGACATTCAAAATGGAAGTATATCACGGAAGCTATATAACTGTAGAAACACCTAAAATTCTCGAAAGTAAATTTTCAAAAGACTTTGGGAAAGGATTTTATTGTACAGAATTAGAAAAACAAGCTGTCCGTTGGGCAAGTCGATACGCAAACAACCAACACACCAAATTTGTTTTTGTAGCGAAAAAGCATTGAAAACTTTACAATTTGTTGATTCAAAAAACATTAAACAATAATGACAGGCAGAGAAGAAAAAAAAGCAAATAATCTATTTTTCCTTTGTTCTTTAATTGAATATATCGGCAGAAAGACAAATAATCACCGCAATGTGATTGTAAATGCCATTGGAAAAGATGATTTACAGCATTATTTTGATTTGGCAGATGTTTATCATAGTGAGAATATGGATAAATTGATGTTTGAAATCATAGAAACGCATAATATAGAAAATGGGATATTCGATAACGTGGCAAATGCGAAATATTCAATTCCGACCCATTGGGATATTGGAAAGGTATATAAGCGTTTAATTATTGATGTTCATAAAAAAGAGAATAAACCGTTAATTGACACACTTTCAGAAGTTTATAATTCGTGGCTATCTCGAAAAATAGAAGATTTCAATAGCAGTGTTTATTATGAAAGTCCTGAATATCTATTACAATCGTATTTGAAGGGCGAAAACTTATGAAAACGAATGCCAGCCACTACAAGCAGTTTGGCATAATGCGGGTAAGAACATTTACGAACCGCCGTATAGGCCAAACTGACAGAACGTTAACAACAATGTGGACGATGGCATACGGATTGAGAGCGACAAATTTCAAAACAAACAGCCAAATAATATGACAGATAGGTTTTTGTTGATATTGATATTCTTATTCAGTTTTTTTTCATGCAATACAAATGACAAGAAAAACGAGAATGAAGATTTCTATGTGATAAAACACAAAGATTATAGCAAAGTCGATACAGATGAAATATCTATTATGGTAGAATATTACTTTGATTACAACATAATATTATTGGATTCCATTTCTGACATTTATTATCATAAAAAAAGATGGGGTTGTAGGACAGGCAGGGAGTTTAATGGCAATTTGCCATATTTTGGATTTTTACAGCCGAAAGATTTTATAAAAACCGAAGATTTAGATAATTTGAAAGGAAGAGTGTTAGCTGACATGTTGTCCGATTCTACGGAAACAAGTCATAGAGTCGGACTAATATGCAATAAAGACACGATTAGGGATAAAAGATATTTTGAATTAAAAAAGTTCTTTTTGAGTAATGATATAGGCGTATCAGTACGAAAAACGACAGAAGAAGAGAATGCTATCTTAGAATCTATAATGGAAAGGAAAGAATACGAGCCTTATCTAATAGAATGGAAAAATACATTTGGAGCACCTGATAGTTCGTTTTACGAATAAAAGATAATCATTAAACTACTACAAACAGCAGGCAATTTCGGCAAAATAAAAACATATTGAAAAATGAGAACTGAAATAAAATATATCGAAATAAAGACAGGATGATGAAACGTCCCAATATTGTGGATGTATATTTGTGTTCAACGGTGAAACATTTGAATTGAAAGAAAGCAATTGAGTGGAGAAAAAAAGAATGATAAAGAATTAAACAACTATGGAAAAGAGAAAACTGATTATAGAATCGATATGGAACGACCGTCAATTGCTGAATGATCCAGCCTTGCAGTCTGAAATCCGCAATGTGATTGAACTACTTGACCGCGGAGAGATTCGTGTGGCCGAGAAAATCGACGGCAAGTGGCTCGTGAACGAGTGGGTGAAGAAAGCGGTGTTGCTCTATTTTCCTATTCAACAGATGGAAACGATCGAGGTGGGACCGTTCGAGTTTCACGATAAAATTAAGTTGAAGAAGAACTATGAGGCACTACAAGTGAGAGTGGTGCCACATGCGATTGCACGCTATGGTTCCTATTTAGCTCCGGGTGTAGTGATGATGCCCAGTTACGTCAATATCGGGGCATACGTAGACTCAGGCACGATGGTAGATACTTGGGCAACAGTGGGGTCTTGCGCTCAAATAGGGAAAAATGTACACCTAAGCGGCGGTGTGGGTATTGGTGGTGTACTCGAACCGGTACAAGCTTCGCCGGTGATCATAGAAGACAACTGCTTCATTGGTTCGCGATGCATTGTTGTTGAAGGAGTTATCATCAGGGAAAGGGCTGTTTTGGGCGCCAACGTCGTACTGACAAAGTCAACCCATATTTTAGATGTTTCCGGCAGTGAGACTATTGAACACCGCGGTGAAATTCCCGCCAATTCCGTAGTAATTCCCGGCAGTTATCCGAAAACATTTCCCGCTGGCACTTTCCAGGTGCCTTGTGCATTGATTATTGGGAAACGAAAAGAGGGGACCGACTTGAAGACTTCGCTCAATGAAGCTCTACGAGATTATAACATAACCATTTAACATAATGATTATCTCTGACGCCTCGCCTTATGATGTGGACAGGCTGATCGCCATTGCGGATGCGGAATTGGGCAAAGGATACCTCCAACGGGAATCTTTTCTCCATTCGGTATCATTGCCTAATCACCTGTTGCGCGTTGCAAAGTTTCGAAATGGAGAACCCGCGGGATTTTGCTTCTCTTTTCACGATAACTGGCGTATCATAAAGGAAAAATTGCAACTCCAGCGCTTTCATCACCTTGCACAAGATGAGACAAGCACCGGTGTTCTAAAAACAGTGGCGGTAAGCGCCCTTTATCAAAGAAAAAGCATCGGAAGTTTATTAATTCAAGACGCTTTACAAGAATTACAAAAACGCGACATCAACTTCATTATTGGCATTGCGTGGAAAAATGGGGAACAAGTGAATATCGGCGGGATTTTCCGCAGGCATAATCTACATCCTGTCGGAGAGATCGCCAACTACTGGACCGAAGAGAGCCTATCCGAACAAAGCGACTGCATTGAATGTGGCATTCCGTGTTATTGCACCGCAGTGATATACAAACTTATTGGGAAACCGAAGTACGACAATACAATCAGACGTTAAAATAACTCTCCAACTCCTTCAACAACTCCAAGCTATCGCCGGCCGTTTCTATATCACGGACAAGTCGTCCCTTTTCCAATATGACGATACGGCTACATACATCGGTGATATGGTTTAGGTCATGGCTGGAGATGAGCATGGTCATATTTTCCTTTTTGCGATAATCATTCAAAATTCGTTTGAGACGAATTTGCGAAGTAGGATCCAGCGCAGTGAAAGGTTCGTCTAAGATGAGTATTTTAGGTTTACCCAGCAATGCGGCGGCAATCCCGATTTTTTTCTGATTCCCTTTAGAATACTCTCTGATCAATTTCTTTTTACCCATGATCTCTCCGTTGAAAAGTTCTTCCATTTCGAGCAGAAACTCATCGATCTCCTCTTTTGCCCGCCCATATAGTTTGCCGACAAAAACAAAATACTCTTCAGGTGTGTAAAAATCGATAAGGAATGACTCATCCAAAAACGAAGCGGTGATATTCTTCCACTCCTCGTGACGGGCAACAGTAAGGCCATCTATCAAAATATCTCCGGTAAAAGGAGCGGTGAGATCCAAAATCAAACGGAAAAGAGTGGTTTTCCCGGCGCCATTATTACCGACCAAACCGAAACTTTCTCCCTGCGGGATTGTCAATTCCGGAATATTTAACACTACTATTCCACTATATTCTTTTACAAGCGAGTTAATCTGAATCATATTCTTCATTTTTCATTATTCAACTTCCCGAAAACCATCCGCCATTTTGTATTTGCGTTTATTGAACTGTTTCACACATATATTAATGAATAGAGGCGATAACAAAACGCCCACAATACCTAATCCACCCACAATCCAGAAAAAGGAGGTGCCCGTTCCGAGGACAGAAAGGATAGGATGTAAAATCATCGGCACAAACATAACGGGAAGCACAACAAGGAAGTTCTTCATCGTCGTTCCTTGGTAATTCAGAGCCGATTTGTTGTTTAAATCGATCCTTTTTGTATTAAAAGTGGCAAAATAGATCAATAAGGGAATTACAAATCCTGCGGTATATAAAAAGGCTATCAATAGGTATGGGAATACATTGTCGAAAATAAATATATAAAACAGTGAGAGGACGAAAGGGATTACAGTAAAAGCCAACATCAGAAGGTAGTTAGCCAAGACCAAATCCCGCGCGGTGATATTTTTTGCTAAAAGCGCATCAAAATGAGAACTATTCCAACTAAAAACCCACTGCCCGTATGAAAGTGCCATCAATCCGACAATCAGGATTGCGCCCATTACTTTTATCGCGTCTGTTTGGATATCCGTAAAAAAAAGAAAACCGAAGAAAACATAAACGAAACACATCCAAATCAACGACTTTGTCCTTTTATGCCGCATTAACAGCTTGAGTTCCAATGCAACGATTTCGCCAATTCTGCCAAAGCGTTCCAAGAAAGAAAACGACTGCAATTTGTCCACTTTAGTCACATCTTTCTTCATGTAAGCGTCTATATAGTAATTATTCTTGAAGTAATTATACTGCAATGAAATGGGCACAATGACTAAGGCTAATTGCACGATCCATGTCCATGGATGTTGTATAGCGTAAGTGAAATAGTTGGTTGAAAGTTTAGCGATGGAAAATATTTCGAAGACCTCGAGACAAATAATAGCCGCAATCACAACAAGCAATCCGATAATTTTCAGCAATGAACCGGCAAACAATCGTTTGAGGTAGCTAGCCAATTGCAGATCAAACATGGAAATTGTCACCCCGGTGATTATAAATCCCGCAGTGGCTAATGAACCGTATAGCGGCATTACCGTTTTGAATGCAAAAGGAAGTAAAAACACCAACCAAAAATAATTAACCGGGTTAATTAGTGGTTTATATATCAAATAGTTGACCAATGATTTTCGAGCGATAGGCAACGTTTGGTAAACATGCAAATCTACCGTATTCAACGGTTGTATAAAATAGCGCATCAGCAGGGCAAAAAGTATGCAGTAGAGAAAACCGCCGTTGAGAATTTCCACAGGATCAAGTGCAACGGGAAGTTCGGCCAACAATGGCCCTAACGTAAAACCAAGCATCAAAAGAGAACCGAGCATATAAAGCGCAAAAAGAGCCATGACAATATTGACTCCGACATTTTTATAAAAGCCTTTTTTTCGGGTTGTTTTGAGTATGCTTTGTCTAAAAAGCGTCGTTGTAATCATGTTGAAATTTGTTATAAATTATCTTTCTCGAAGTAAAAGAGGCTCATGCCAAACTCAGAGATTCCTCTGACATTGTCGCTACGCATACCTTGCACGGCTGAAAATTTATAGATTCCACAGATCGGGAAACGCACTTTAGCCTTATAGAGGAACTGATTGTCTTTGAGGCGGCCACTCCCCCGCCCTTTCCATTCTCCGTAGGGATTACTCAAAACAAATCCGAGTGTATCTCTAGAAATGTCACCGTTGGGAAATTGGGAAGTAAGAAAAACATAAAAATTCTGTGTCTCAAACTCAATGCTATTACGAATATCAAAATAGATATTGAAAAACTGCATCGAATCGGTTACTTCGAATTCAAAATGGAGAACAGAATCTATATTCCATGTCTCGTCGGGAATTGGTTCTATCTTTTCGTAAAATACTTTTCCTCCACAAGAGGTAAAAAGCAGAGAAAAGAGGAGTAATGCGGGCAAAAAAAGCAGGTTATTAACAAGTTTCCCCATACGGTTTTTATTTATCTTCGATATTTTTCAGATCATCAAGACTGTAACTCACTTCTTCTTCTTTTTTCTGATTCACAATGGCAAACTCTTCCAATGTTTCGGGAAATTTCCCTTGCGTGTTCATCTTGATAATCTCATTCACTTTTTCTAATGGAATCGCGAAAATGGTGGAGTTATCATTGGCATAAGAATACCACACAATTTTTTTGAAAATATCTATTTTATTGTAAAAGCCTTTCCCTTTTTTAGTTTTAAGATGGACGTTGGGTTGCGGAAATCCCTTTAACTCGTCTAAATAGGTTGATTGTTCAAAGTTGAGGCAACATTTTAATTTCCCGCACATTCCGGCTAATTTCTGGGGGTTTAGTGACAATTGCTGGGTACGAGCAGTCACAGTGGAAACTGATTGGAAGTTAACCAACCACGACGAGCAGCACAACTCACGTCCGCATGTTCCAATTCCACCCAAGCGAGCCGCCTCTTGCCGCACGCCAATCTGCCTCATTTCAATACGAATCCGGAACTGTTCGGCCAATATCTTGATCAATTCTCGAAAATCCACGCGTTCTTCGGCGGAGTAGTAAAAGATAGCTTTTGTCCCATCGCCTTGATATTCAACATCATTAACTTTCATCTTCAGATCCAGATCCCAAGCGATATAGCGCGAGGAGAGCATGGTAGCATATTCCAAATCCACAGCGGTAATCCATTTTTCAATATCTGCTACCCGAGCTGTCCGGTAGAGTTTTTTCTGGATACCTGTTGTGTTTATCTTCTTATGTTTCAGTTGCCGTTTCACACTCAGCCCTAACATGGAAATGATGCCGATATCATGTCCCGGGGAAGACTCCACCGCCACAATATCGCCGACACGGAAAACGCCCTCAGCCGGAAGGAGATAGAAATCCTTATGGCTATTTTTAAAACGCACCTCCGCAATCGGAAAATCAAGGTAATCGGTTGTGATTTCCAATTTGGAAAGCCAATCCTGCGAAGCCAGTTTGCAACAATTATAGCTATACTGTTCGCAATTATGCTCCTCGGGATTAGGTTTACCGTCTAATCCGCGGGAGAGAAACATGTTTTCTGAAATTTTTTGTGCCTCTTGACTTACCGGAGTTCGGATATCCATATCCAAATAAGTGTCTAAGTTTTCGTCTTGCAAATGGTCTTTATCGTCTTCTATATATTTCTTTTTCGTCATAAATATTTTTTAATAAACCTGTTAAGGGAAAAATATTTTCCCTATGAAACCGTGCAAAGATAGAAAAAAATCGTGATCAATTTCAGGTATTAAATGTTATATTTGCGGTCACTAAAAAAAGGGGGGAAAGGGTTAAAAAGTGATTTGTATCTCTTCCAATCCTTAATATAAAGGAATAATCACCAAAAAAATAAAACAACATGAACGAAATCAAAACATTAGAACCGAAAAGAGTATTCCATTATTTCAATGAGATTTGTCAAGTCCCGCGTCCGTCAAAGCATGAGGAGCGGATTGTGGCATGGCTTATGGAGACCGGCAAGGCGTTGGGATTAGAAACCAAACGCGACGAGATTGGCAACGTACTGATTTCCAAACCTGCTACTCCCGGCAAAGAGAATGTCACTCCGGTAATCTTCCAGAGCCATGTGGATATGGTGTGCGAGAAAAATGCCGACACGGAATTTGATTTTGACACCGATGCTATCCAACCTTATGTTGATGGTGATTGGCTCAAAGCAAAAGGCACCACGCTCGGCGCTGACGATGGCATAGGAATGGCTATCGCATTGGCTATTTTAGAAGATAAAACCTTAGAACACGGGCCGATTGAATGTCTTTTCACCGTGGATGAGGAAACCGGATTGACCGGCGCATTTGCTTTACAACCCAGCTTTATGAAAGGGAAAATGCTCCTCAATCTCGACTCCGAAGACGAAGGCGAATTTTTCATCGGTTGCGCCGGCGGCAAAGACACTGTCGCTACGTTAGATTGCGAATACGAGGACAAAGTACCGGGAAATTCCACCGCATATATCATTAGAATAAAAGGACTTTTGGGCGGACACTCTGGCGACGATATCAATAAGGGACGCGCCAATGCCGTGAAACTACTCTCCCGTATTTTATGGAATTGCTACCAAACATTCGACATCCGTTTGGCGGACATTAACGCCGGCAATCTCCGAAACGCCATCCCGCGCGAGGGTTTTGCACACATTGTAGTGCCCAATGAATACATTGCTGATTTCGAGAAATATATTTCCGAAATGCGCAATGTTTATAAAAAGGAATTCTTTGTGACGGATCCCGGCGTGGAACTTGAAATCGAAAAAACGAAGATGCCTCAGCGTATCTTTTTAGAATTACTACAGTTGGATCTGATGAACGCCCTGTTTGTTTGTCCGAATGGTGTACAAGCAATGTCGCAAGATATTCCTAATTTTGTGGAAACTTCCACTAACCTGGCATCTGTGAAGGTTGACGGTGAGAAGATTATCATCACGACCAGCCAACGCAGCTCTGTGGAATCGCGGAAAGAGAATATTGCCGACAAGGTGGCTACTACTTTTTATATGATTGCGGCGGATGTGGAACAAGGAGACGGTTACCCCGGCTGGACACCCAATCCAAACTCGCAAGTACTAAAGGTATTAGTGGATGCTTATAAAAATATTTTCGATAAAGAACCCGAAGTGAAAGCGATCCATGCCGGATTGGAGTGTGGCTTATTCTCCGAAAAATATCCCGATTTGGATATGGTTTCTTACGGCCCAACATTACGCGGTGTGCATTCTCCCGATGAAAAGCTGCTCATCCCTACTGTGAAAATGTGTTGGGATTTGACAGTGGAATTTCTAAAAATCTTGGATTAACAGCTGAATAGCATGAAAAAGCTAGTCTTTCTAACCGGCGCAGGCATCAGTGCGGAGAGCGGAATTTCAACGTTTCGCGATTCGGATGGTTTGTGGGAGCGGCATCGCATTGAGGATGTTGCAAGCATTGAAGGGTGGCACCGCAATCCGGAGCTCGTCAATGATTTCTACAATAAACGGAGGACACAACTGAGCGAATGCGAACCGAATGCAGCTCATCAAATTATTGCCGAGTTAGAAAACCTATTTGATGTTACGGTCATCACGCAAAATGTTGACAATTTGCATGAAAAAGCAGGTTCCAGCCGTGTGATCCATCTGCATGGCGAACTGACAAAAGCGTGCAGTGAAAATCAAAAAGGCTATGTCACCGACATTGGGTTCCGCGAGATCGTCTTCGGAGAGAAAGCTCCTGACGGTCATTTGCTCCGTCCGTTCATCGTCTGGTTCGGTGAAGAGGTTCCGCTAATGGAATTTGCCATGACTGAGGTTGAAAGTGCCGATTATTTGGTTATCATCGGCACTTCACTGAATGTCTATCCTGCGGCAGGTTTATATCACTATGCCAAACCCGGCATTCCTATATGGCTTATCGATCCTAATGAAACCCAACCGGTTAACAAACACGTGAAAATCATCCGGGAGAAAGCTACAAAAGGCATGGATATACTGAAAAAGGAGCTAATTAATGATTAATACGAACATTTTCCGCAATTATTTTTCTTCCATTTTTATCTATTTTTGTTTTTATAAAATCCCATATTATGAATAGAGAAGACACCATTTGCGCCATTTCGTCGCCCCAAGGCATAGGAGCCATTGCCTTGATCCGCATTTCAGGGGAAAAAGCATTCAGCATTACCGGCAAGTATATTAATAAAAATGCTGATTTTCAAAATATTCCGACACAATTTGCAAAATTTGCCGAATTTACGGAACAGCAAAATGTGATAGACCAGGTTGTCGTCACTAAATTTGTCCACCCACACTCCTACACAGGCGAGGATTTAGTTGAGATATCGTGCCATGGTTCATCATATATTCAACAAAAAATACTGGAATTATTGATCGAAGGTGGCGCGCGTCTGGCACTTCCCGGGGAATTTACTATGCGCGCTTTTCTGAATGGCAAGATGGATCTTCCGCAAGCCGAGGCCGTTGCCGACCTCATCGAATCGCAATCGGAAATCACTCATAAGCTAGCGATGAAGCAACTTAAAGGCCGTTTTTCTAAAGAGTTACACGAATTGCACCAACAATTTGTCAATTTCGCCTCTTTATTGGAGTTAGAGTTGGACTTTAGCGAGGAAGATGTGCAATTTGCCGATCGGCTGCAACTTTCAGACCTGCTTATCCAACTCCGCGAGGAAGTAGAGTCACTGCTGCGATCGTTCAAGTTAGGCAATGTGTTGAAGACCGGGATTCCCGTGGCAATCATCGGAAAACCGAATGTCGGAAAGTCAACGTTGCTGAATGCGTTGGTGGACGATGACCGGGCGATCGTCTCCAACATCCCCGGCACTACACGCGACACGATAGAAGACACCTACAATATAGATGGAATCACTTTCCGTTTTATCGACACCGCCGGCATCCGCTCCTCGGAAGATGAAATTGAGAATTTCGGCATTGAACGCACTTACAAAGCCATTGAAAAAGCCGACATTATCCTCCACATGGTCGACATCACACAAACGTCTTTAAAAGACATCGAAACCGAATTGCGTTTTTTAGAAGACGAAATCGATCTTGCCAACAAAAAACTGATCATCATTGCCAACAAAATCGACCAAATGAGCGAAACACCACATCATTTTACCGAATGGGGCGACTATGACGTGATCTATACTTCCGCTCGCCGCAAGGTAAATCTCAACCTCATCAGTGATACACTCATCGATTACGTGCGCAGCAACAAACTCGCCGACACCACACTCCTCACCAACGCCCGACATTACGACATCATGCTCAATGTTTTAGAAGCTATCGACCGTATCGAAGATGGTTTCCGCATGCAACTTCCTTCGGATCTGATCACCATTGAAGTACGTTCAGTCTTACACAATCTCGGCTTGGCGCTAGGCGAAACCACGAGCGAAGACATCTTAGAAAATATCTTCGGGAGGTTCTGTATCGGGAAGTAACCCTCTATAACCATCTAAAACAAAAAATTGCATATTACTGAAAACCAACAAGATAAAACAGTAGGAATACTGTTTTATCTTTACTTATTTATGGTTTTCTATAGATATTTTGTGTATATTTGTACCACATCTGTACCACGACGGCATGAATACAAAAAGCCAATCCTAAGTTGTGTAGTGATTTTACATAAACTGACAAAGATTGACAAAGATTGACACTAAAAATACTAAAATATCTCCCATATAAGACAAGAAAATGACAAGAAGAATGCAATATCAATTAGTCTGCAAACACTGTGGGGGAATTTTTACAGGAAATAATGCTACTATAAAATACTGTAGTAAAATTTGTGCCAATCGAGCGGATAAAGCCGAAAAACGCAAGGAACGTCTGCGTGTAAAGAGCGAAGAAATCCAAGAGCAAAACAGGCTGAATTTATTATCACAAGAATACTTGTCGCTTTCTTCTGCCGCTTTATTGCTTGGCATTTCACGTCCCACATTGTACAATTTGATAAATAGCGAAGCTTTGCCGGTTCTTCGTCTCAGTCAACGTACCATAAGAATTAAGCGTGCCGATTTAGAGAGATTGCACAAACAACAAACCTCATCCATAGCTCCTATCTCTACTCCCATTGCTGAAATCAACAAAGCAAAAGAAGAACACATTACCGTTACAGAAGCCCTGCAGCAATTTGCCATTTCCCAAACTTGGTTTTATCAAAAAGTAAAAAAAGCAGGGCTAACACCTCAACTGGTGCAAGGCAAAGCGCTTTACCCTCTCAAACCGTTAAAAAGAATATTTGCCAAAAAACAATTTGTTGAAATTGCTGAATGGTACACAGTTGATGAAATCGTTGAAAAATTCAACGTTAGCCGCCAATATGTCTACGAGTACACAAGCGACCATAAAATGCCCAAAAAACGAGAAGGCAAAAATATCTTAATATCAAAATATCATTGGGATAAATCCAGAGGATTAAACCCGGCGGAAAACGAAGCCTATTACACCATTCCTCAGGCAACTAAAAAATTTGAAATCGAACGCGACCATCTATACAATTTAATCCGGGTATATAATATCCCCAAAATCTCACACGGTAAAACAATTCTGATAAGCCGCCACGAATTAGACAATTTCATGAGCAAACGCAAACAATAGCGATATGTCAACAACCAAAGTAACATTACGAAAACGAGAACTACCAAGTGGAAAAGTCACACTTTATCTTGATTTTTATCCACCTATTCGCAACCCTCGCACCATGCGATGAGTCGCCGCGAATATTTGGGAATCTATATTGTGAAAAATCCAAGAACGCCGATAGATAGAAACATTAATGCTGAAAAACTAAAGCAAGCCGAAGCTATCCGTGCACAAAGAGAAATATCGCTTATCAACGAACAATACGGCTTTTTGGATAAAGCCAAACAAAAAATGGATTTCTTAGCGTACTTCAATGACAAATTACCCCACCAAGACCAAAAATGGGAGAAAATTTACAAGCATTTCTATAAATATGTCAACGGCAAATGTACCTTTGCTGATATAACAGTCGAATTGTGTGAGGGTTTCAAAAATTACCTTCTTAATGCCAATCACTTAAATCACGAACAGAAAAAACTTTCTCAAAATTCCGCTGCCGGCTATTGGTCAACATTCAGAGGATTATTGGCACTTGCCTTGAAAGAAAAATACCTTACCGAAAATATCAACGAACATTTAGACAAAATAGATACGCTCGATACAAGACGGCAATTCCTTATTGCTCCAGAAGTACAAACGCTTTACAACACACCTTGCAAACACTTGGTACTCAAAGCAGCTTCGCTGTTTTCGTGTCTTACGGGCTTTCGGTTTAGCGATATTCTCGCCCTAAAATGGGAAAATTTCACAAAAAATAATATGAATCTTTAAATAAAACTTCCCCGTTTTGTATAAAACAAACCCCGATTTGTTTAGTCCTTGATTTTGCGAAGCCTTATACTTTTGCAGAAACATAAAATTAAGGCAAAATGAATCAAAAAACCATTTTAATCACAGGAGCTTCGGACGGAATTGGAAAAGAAACCGCCAAAACGCTCGCAAAGCAAGGACACACCATTATTATTCACGGTCGCAACAAACAGAAATTGCAAGCCGTTTATGACGAAATCAAAGCGGAAATAGGTAACAAAAACATAGAAATGTTTACTGCCGATTTTCTTTCACTTGCAGAAATAAAACGCTTTGCAGACACAATCAAAAGCAAATACGACCATTTAGATGTACTTATCAACAATGCAGGAGCACAGTTTACCGACAAACGAGAACTCACCGTTGACGGACACGAAAAAACAATGATGATTAATGTCTTTGCACCGTTTTTGCTCACAACTCTTTTGCTCGATTTGCTCAAAAAAAACCCGTCTGCACGAGTTGTAACCGTTTCGTCCGCTTCGCATAAAATGGGCGGGAAACCCAATTTGGATGACATTGAACTAAAAAACAAATACACAATGTCGAGAGCGTACGGATTTTCAAAGTTGTATGTCATTTGGGTAATGCGACATTTCATTACTGAAACTAAAAAAGCAGGAATCAACAATATCACATTCAACTGCGTGCACCCAGCTTCCACACAAACAAACCTTGCACGAGAGTCTTCTTCTTCGCTTCAGTTTCGAATCATAATGTTTCTTTGGAGACCGATGTTAATAAGCCTTGCCAAAGGCGCCAAAAGCAGTATCGAATGCGCAGTATCACCCGAATTAGAAGGCGTTACAGGTAAATACTTTGGACCAAAAGGCGAAGAAAAAGTCAGCGACAAATACTATTCTCTCGAAAACGAGCAAAAAGTTTGGGATTACTGCAAAAAAGTAACGGAGGCTTATCTATGAAAGCAACACTAATCACGCTTCTTATTTTAATAGGAATTTCGGCAATCGTATTTGCCCCGCGAATATGTAAGGATATTCAAAAGAAACGCAACTATGCCAACACATTTGCCATACAAAACGTAGAAAACGGTAAAGATATTCGTGTATATAACGCTGAAAATGCCGATGAAACAAAGATTATTCTTTACAATCACAACAATTGGGAATGTCTCACTTGGCAGTTAATTGAATTGCAAGAAAATACCTTTTTGCTAAAAAATCTCTATACTCAAAAATCGTTTCAACCTGCTTCCGTTCCACAATCGGGCGTAAATCTTTGGCAACAAACATTAGGCGGAAGTCCGCTTCAATATTGGGAATTTCTCAAACAATCGGACGAAACCTATCTGATACGTCTAAAAGACACGGAGCTTTACATTACAACGACTTCCGATGATAACGATTCCGACCTTATTCTTATGCCGATACAAAATTCCGACAGCCAGAAATGGCGGTTGATACGGCAGAACCCTATTATTTAACAAATACCATTTCAATATATCTGAAAATAAGAAGTTAATATATCTTTGTAAATAATGAAAATAGAAATGAAAACAGACAGGATAATACAAATAAACACGATAGAGGAATACACCGAACGTTTCGGTTGCCCACCCGCCAATCACCCATTGATGAGCATTTGCCGATTATCGGACGTGAAAGATTTTATCCCTTTCGCCAAATCCGTACAACTCAATTTATACACCATTGCCATAAAAGACGGTTCAAAGTGCTCTTCGAAATACGGTTGGCGTGAGTACGATTTCAAGAAAGGCTTGATTAACTTTTTTGCCCCGAACCAAATACACTCGTGGAGCGAAGAAAACGAACAAACTTCCTCGTGGGGTTGGATGCTTGCGTTCCATCCCGATTTTATCCGCAAATACCCTTTAGGTGGAAAAATAGGTGCGATGAAATTTTTCTCTTACGAAACCAACGAAGCCCTGCATATATCCGATGCCGAACGGTTGCAGATAGACGCACTAATGCAAAACATACAGACCGAAGACAAACGGAGTATCGACGAATACAGTCAGGACATAATTGTTTCTCAATTAGATGTGCTTCTCAATTACGCCAAACGTTTTTACACCCGACAATTCCGAACACGCAACAGCGTAGAAACCGATGTAATTGCACGTTTTGAAACCATTCTCAACAAACATTTTGAGCAAGACAATGACAAACTCATTTCTGCAAGCGAAATAGCTTCCCGGCTGGCAATGTCCACTAATTATTTAAGCGACCTTCTTCGCAGTCTCACAGGAATGAATATCCAGCAACACATTCACACCCATTTAATCGAAAAAGCAAAAAAACTGTTGCTTACGACAAATCTATCTATCAATGAAATAGCCTATTCATTAGGGTTCGAATATCCACAATACTTTAATCGCTTATTCAAAAACAAAACAGGAAAAACACCTGTCGAATTTAGAAACATGAATTAATAAAACAAAACGATGAGAAACATAACCGTAATACTAATACTTTTAGCTTTATTTGCTCTAATTGCAGGAGCAATTATTTATTTATCAAACAGATTCGCTCTGTTTTTTCCATCCGTTCCTAAAAAAACTTGGCTGTGGGGATTCTCCATTTTATTGGTTGCTACTTTTACCTGCGCCATGATATTTGTTACAACCACCAATCCGATAGGGCGATATTTCTCCATTGTTGCAGGAATCATTTGCAGCATCTTGATATTCTTGTTGTTATCTGTTGCGATTACAGATTTAATTTCTTTATTCTTCAAATTTTCTCCTCAAATCAGATGTGTTATTTCTCTTTCTTTAACCTTATTGCTAACCACTTATGGGGTTTGGAATGCTTATTCAATAAAGGTGAAAGAGATTACAATTCCTATAAAAGGATTGACAAAAGAAATTCGTGCTATACACCTGACTGATGTTCATTTGGGAAATCTGCGCGGCAAAAAGACCGTTGAACAGATTGTGCAGAAAATAGATAAATTAAATCCGGATGTCGTTTTCAATACCGGCGATATGTTTGATGGAAGAATGCATTTTACCAATGGGAATGACGTGCTTTCCGCTTTTCAGACAATGAGAGCTCCGCACTATTTTGTGTATGGCAATCATGACCAACATGTGGGAGTAAATGAAGTGATTACGAGAATGAAAAGCGGCAATATTAACGTATTGCTGAATGAAATCGCCTATTTTGGAGAATTGCAAATTATCGGTCTTAACAATATGTTACCCGACAATCATACGTTTGACCCTCATACAACAGATACTTCTCAAACCATAGAAAAGACGTTGAATGGGTTGGATATTAAAGAGAATCTGCCTGCCATTGTTCTCCACCACCGCCCCGATGGCGTAAAGTATATGCAGGAGGAAGGAGTCGATCTGCTTTTGGCAGGACACACGCACGCAGGGCAGATATTTCCGTTTACATTCATTGCCAAACTGATGTTCGGTTACAACAGCGGACTGTACCAATACGAAAATATGGCTATTTATGTTTCCGAAGGTATCGGGACAATCTTTGCGCCTGTCCGTTTGGGAACTCGTAGTGAGATGACGTTGATGAGGTTGGTCCCAAAGGAATAATGAAATTTTATTATATTTCATTTTTTAAAATAAATCACATAGTTATAAAAAACATGCATTCAACATGAAAAAGTATTCTCAATTTTGAAATCAAAATATCCTTATGTAAGAATCTAGCTCATGCATTCACCTTATTTATTAACAAGAAAGAATAAAAAATGAAAGAACAAAATTCAAGTTCCAAAAAAAACACCTCCATAATAGATGTAAATGATATTCTGGAGGTATTATCACAAAACAATTTTTCCAATCAAAAGCAAGTTGAGTTAATCCAAGTTCTCAATTATGTTTTGCACAAAAAACAATACCCGCATGACCTTTGCGGTATTATGGACAAAAAAATCCAACTTCTTCAACAACCACCCGGAAAAGAAAATTCCGAAGATAACAAGACTAAGCGCACCCAAAAAGTTACCACAGATGTTCTGATGTTATTTTTGCATAAGTCGGGCATTCGCCCTACCTCTGACGATAAAACAAAAATGGCTCGCCTGATAAGCTATCTTACTGATTTTTCCGAAGAAAAAATCAGGCAGCGCCTTTCAAATGCCGATGAACTAACATCATATCACAGGGAAGAAGTCGATACAATAAATAAAATTCTCACAGGATTAAACTTCGAAAAATCAATCAAATACAATAAGCAACGATAATTTGCAACCGGTTACTATTACCCGTTACATGCTTGTATTGTCTATTCTTTTGCAGCACGATTTTTATTGAAGTCGTGGTTTCCTTTTTATTGGCACAAAAGAAAATCCAACTGCCGAAAACTTAAAATACAAGGCAAAAAACTCATGTTCCTCAAAAGCGAAATCGACAGCTGGCTCAAAGAAGGAAGACGCAAAACCGCTGCCGAAATCCAAGCTGAAGCCGAACATTGTAAGAAAGGGTGGATTAAAATGAACGAAGGTAAAAAACTTAATAGCACCGACCTATCGCTCGAAGGTTGGATTGACGGACAAAAAGTAATGCAATTGCTACATATTAGCAAACGCACGCTTCAAACATTTCGGAACAATGGCACAATTCCATATTCACACATTGGTAAACGCAACTTCTATTATCGCCATGATGATATTCTCAAAATTTTATCAGACAACTACACCCTTACTAAAATCCGAAAATATGACAACAAAAGAAGAAATTCTTAACCAATCCCATTATGGACTAAAAATATACAGTCATATTCTAAGACTATATTATTCAGATGAAATTGTAATGCGATTAACAGGGCGAGATTGCGGACTTTGTCGTAACCCTTTCAATGCCAATAAAGAAACATTGCATATTTTCATTGAAAAGGAGAACACTCTAAAAACGGCAATGGATAAAGAATTTGCACGCCATCAGGATAGAGAAAAATCAATCCCACCTGGAGATGCTTTTGACTTTGCCGAATTGCATTATAAACAAAAAGGAGATTTACTGCAAAATTCAAAGCATCTAATTTCGACTATTGCACTTTTTCAGGCATCTTCACATCCCGAAACGATAAAGCATTACTCAAACATTCCGGATTATTGTGCATTGATTTTGACCATTTACCCAAACTAAACGAAATGAAAAGACGGTTACTTGTCGATGATTATTTTGAAACACAATTGCTTTTCATTAGCCCTTCCGGAAATGGCTTGAAATGGATTATCCCTATAGACACAAAAGGTCTGCCGCACAACATATATTTCACTGCTGTTGCAAATTATATTTTTCAAACCTATGGCGTTGAGGTCGATAAATCTGGCAAAGATATTTCCCGTGCCTGCTTTCTACCTTACGACCCCCACGTATATATCAATCCTATCTATTTCCAATAATCCCTATCAAAAATTAATAACTGAACTACGCCTTTTTGTGCAACTCCTTACGTTTTCTTTACTTCTATTGTAGTTTACAAAAATAAAAACATAAGACATCCCTTGAGAGTGCAAAATATGAGAACAAAACAACAATGAGTAAAAATACATTCAATCCCAAAAAATGGATAACAGAGGAAAATGACTCTCCTTTGCCTCAAACTTCACACACAACATCGAATAATGATATCGAAACGATCATCTCCCGGATTGAATCGGCTTGTATCGACATCGCCCCCAATTATGCCGATTGGCGGGATATTGGCTTTGCTCTCTCTAATGAGTTTGGCAAAATCGGGCGTGATTATTTTCATAGAATAAGTCGATTTTATCCTAAATACAACCCAAAAGAAACCGACAAACAATTCAATAATTGCTTGAAAGCACGTGGCCACGGAATCACAATCAAAACACTATATCATTTAGCTAAATCAGCTGGCATTGATATTTCATTAAGAACATGCCCTATAAAACAAAACAAATCCTCTAATCCTAAAACAGAGAAAATTGGAGATTTAGAGGAAATTGGGGATTTAGAGGATAAAACATTGCCTACAATTCCCGAAATAGTTTATCAAAACCTACCCGACTTCTTACAAAATATTGCGGCAAAAGCAACTTCCCCCGAAGACAAAGACCTTCTATTGCTTGGATCTCTTGTAACTATTTCTCCTTGCTTGCCCAATATTTATGGAATCTATGCTGAACGAAATGTATATCCGAATCTATTCTTTTTCGTAACAGCCCAAGCTTCCGCAGGAAAAGGAAGACTAACACTCTGCCGTAAATTAGTAGAACCGATCCACAAAGCGTTGCGCGAACAATCTAAAGCAGAACAACAGGAGTACCAACAACAACTAACCGAATACACCGCATCAAAGGAAAAAGCCGACATGGAACGTCCTCAAGAACCGCCCTTGCGAATGCTTATCATCCCTGCCAACAACAGCGCAACAGGATTGCTCCAAATTCTCAACGATAACAAAGGCATAGGATTGATTTTTGAAACAGAGGGCGATACATTGGCGCAAACATTCAAAAGTGAACACGGCAACTATTCAGACGGATTCCGCAAAGCATTCCACCACGAAATAATATCATACAACCGCCGAAAAGACCGTGAATTTGTCGAACTCGAAACGCCCCGTTTATCTGTACTGCTCTCAGGAACCCCCAAGCAAGTTTCAACCCTCATACCTAATGCCGAAAACGGCTTATTCAGCCGTTTTATATTCTACTATATGAATATTCTGCCCGTATGGAAAGATGTATTTGCAGGCGACGATAGTCAAACCCTCGATGATTACTTTTGTCATTTAGGCAATCAATTCTTCGACTTTTACAAAACCCTACAACAATACCCCGACTCCTTGCGCTTTTGCCTCACAACAACGCAGCAACAAATATTCAACGCCCACTTTTCGCAGGCTCAAAATCAATACCTCTACTTATGTGGTGTTGACTATTTGGCAACCGTAAGACGTTTAGGATTAATCACTTTTCGCATTGCCATGATCATGACAACCCTCAGAATTATGGAAAACGGAATCATATCCAATCCGTTACTCTGCAGCGATATCGATTTTCAGACTGCGCTAGAATTAGTTAAAATCCTAATCCGGCATGCTGCCAAAATTCATCAAATACTCCCCGCTGAAACCGAAAAGCCCAAACACCCCAACCAAAAACAACAATTCTTAGACAAACTACCAGCCGAATTTTCACGACAGGACTATTTAAAAACTGCTAAAAACCTCAATATACCTGACAAAACCGCCGAAAAACACATTGCCAAATTTGTGCAAAGCGGACTGATAAATCATTTTGCACACGATAAATATCGGAAACCGAAAATATGATAAACAACAAATTGTTTGCGACAGTGTCGCAAACATTAAATTAGAAATATTATCCAACTTGTAATTGAATTCCCAATATCTCCAAATATGATTTTTGGAGATAGTTTTTGCAACCTCATTCGAGTTAGAAAGTATAGTTTTGTCTGTTGTTATCTGTATTTTATTCTAAGCAATTAATTTCAGTTTCTATTACGTGAATTTGTAGATTCTTCCATTTTTATTCAAATTTTCAATCACTTTCATAGCTTCATTATGCCTCATTCTATCATTATATGTCAAATTACAGTAAATATTTGCATATTCATTGTAAATATTAGAAGCAAAGACTCCTGCATCATCGCTTCCAACTACTATTTTTAAGTTATTTTTAAAAAAACGAACTTTCATCCAATCTTTAATATGATGTTCAATATGTGATTTATAAATTCCTATTCGCACATTACTTGTAGGAAGAGTTTCTATTATAATATTTTTCTTCTTTAATATTCTTGCTATTTTTGACTGTATTCTTTTTATTAATGGGACATCAATTAATTTAAAATCCACCAATATCATAACATCATAGTTTTTTCTAAATGAAGGGTCATGATATTTTCGTATTATTTCTTTTACTTTTGTTGAAAATTTTGAATTTTGAATACTCTTCCATTCCAACTCATTAAAGTTCTGCACTTGAGCATCTGTATATGATTCACAGAGCACTAGTTCTGGATCCCATTTTCGTGACTTCCATGCTGCGATTATTTCATCCATAGAATATTCAAAACTATCGCCATAGATATTGCATATTTCATTTTGAATCGCATTTTTTATATCGTTTATTTTTATCGTGTAACAACAATTTGATTTTAATAATTCATAGACAAAAATCAGATTGTCCACCCACTCTCCTCGTCTGATATATATTTTTTCTCCTATCCGTTCTTTCCATAATTGCGGGGATACACCTAAAGCTGTCGCATGACCGATTCGATTTCCCGATTCAAATTCTAGAAATTCAATTGTTTCATATATTGCGCGAAGTCCACTAATAATATGAGAAAAATCTTCTCCTACATGATATGTAAAATTTCTGACCCCATTATTACGTAATAAACGATAAGTTGGAGCAAAAACCTCTGGTGGTGCATCAAATTCACTTGCAGCAGCGTCAATGCCTACTAATTTGTGAAATGATTTTTTCTCTATGTCTGATTTGGGATATTTCATCCATTCTTCATCTTGCATTAAAGATAGAATTGCATTTGCCTGAATCCAAAGATTATTCCTTAATTCTTCATGACGATATTTTTCTTGATAAGAACTTCGCTTCTTTATAAAATGAGATACAAGATTTAACTCCGCTGAATTATTATCATTTTTGAAGCCATACCATCCTAACCTTATTTTATTGATATGAGAATCTATTTCCTTTGGTGTCATTTTGGGTGCAAAACGGCCCTCCAAAGTATTGAAGTTTGACATTGAATTATTATTCCCACTCAATTGAGAAAAACGTTTTCCATATTTTTCTTCAGAAAAAGAACGAATATCATTCAGTGTGATTTTTTGAAACTGTTGAAAACCATTTTGATGTATCTGTTGAACTACAAACCGATTGATGGAACCTAATATTAGCAAATAGTGATGAAAAGCTTTCGCTATTTCTGTTTTTTTATCATTAGAATTTTGTTCAAGTGTTTGGAAAAGATTTATATACATTAAACACTCGCATTCTAGTTCAGTAACATCTTTTAGAGCATATCTTGTTTTTAATGGGTGTTCGTCTCTAATCAAGTTTTTAGTATAATCGAAAACTACTGCATCCGTATTTGGATATGGTAAATTACTTCTATTGATGGCTGTAATGAGATAAAGTCGTAATGCTCTTGCCCTTTCTAATAATTCATAAAGCTGATTCGGATCTTTGAAAATACATTCTTGTTCGTTTTGCTCTATTACCAAATCATTACCAAAAACCGCTCTATATTTTTTTCTTATCTTGTTTGGGTAATTTAATGCATCTTGCCAAATGACATCTGTTTCAGTACTTCCATTCAAATGAATATGTAGATCATTAACTCCTTTATTATCACCAATGAAAGTTTCAAAATTGTCTATATAAGGTGGCAATATTGCTGTATATCTTGTGTTTTTTGAAATATAGGTTTCAATATAATTCGTAATGTCAGCAACATCCTTATCCGTATAATAAAGATAAGACGCAATTAATAACAATGGAGGACAAAATGTCAGTAATTCTTGCCATTTACTAAAAACGTCTTTACTGATATATAATTTCCCATTTTGTGGAATAATATACTTCTCCACCAAAGAATATAGTCCTAATGTTAGCAAGTCAGATAGGCAGCAAACACTTTCATTCGGCAAATAATTATCTATTGTTGCCCTTAAAAAATGATCTGGGATATGAGGATTGACAAGTCGCTCATTTAATAATAGTCGCCTTTTAATATCTTTCCATTCAACTTGACGATTATTTTCATAATCATCAAGTGTTTGCTTATCCATCAATATTTGTCGAATGCAATAATCTACCATTGATCACTATTCTGAATTCTATTTAAATGATTATTTACCATTGTGCTTAAAACTCTTTTGTTGGTAAATAATTTTAATATTGCTTTCTTTACACGGTCAAAATTGACAATCGCTTGGTCGATTTCTCTTTCTTTAAAATATTCAATCAAAACATTGGTATCTTCTTTAGTATCTTTAATGGTTCTATTCCGTTTTGATAATTCATTTTTAACTACTACCATTCCTTTTATATTCAAATTTGACAAAGTCGAATAAATGTTAATTTTCGGACTATCAATGCCTATTTTATCAAATAATTCCGGATTAATATATGACTGCAATAATGGACAATTAAATATAAAATTAAATAGAGGATGGTCGTTCACATTACTTTTGAAATTATCAATGAAAATTTGATCAGAATTTGTTGGATTGTTTAATCTTAATCTGCTATTCCCTTGATTTTCCATAATTTCTTCAATCAATATTGCATTTAAGAATGCTATTATTTGACGATGGAGTAAATTCCCAACCTTCATTTCTGGATTTAACTCAATATTTGGGAAAGTAGATGCAGTCCTAACCATGATTCTTCCTAATAAATATGGTGGAATAATATCATCTTTCCATGATTTTTTCCAAGTATCAATTTTTTGAACAAAAGACATAATTTCATTATTCTGTTCGTCCGATAAAACTGTTGAAATGTCTTCACCATAACCACTTCTTTCCTCTACAGAAAAACGTTGATTCGTATTGAAATAAAGCGGAAAAGTTCGGAATTGAGCCATTCGAACGAATTCATCCTTCATATTTTTCACATCATCTTGTTGAATAATATCACCTATGGCTGCTAATATATTGAAGAAAGAATAAAAAGTGTTATTTGCACCTTTTATATCTTGTATTCCGATTGCAGGTAAAGTGCCGATATGATTATATAATATGTGACTTTTTTCAAAGATTTCATCTAATCTCAAATCATTCTCATCTCTTCCCGTTTTATCTCTTTCTTGCAACGTCTTTATTGGTATAAGGCCTTCATTCTGTGGTATATATTCAAAAGAAACGATATATGAACTCTGCAATGATGCCGTTTTTCGCAATCCATAATCAAACAAACTTCGACTATGTGCTACAAAATTTTCAATATTTGGAAGTGTGTTTTTAGCTTTTAACGTCCATGTATTAGCTTTTGATACTATATTCGAAACTCGAATTATATGATCAAACATTTCAAATGGACTTGAAGATATTCTTTCCGATAAAACTGCTCCTATTGCAACAACAGCACCATCAAGAGAGGGATTGTTCAGTTTCGGGAAAAACTGACTTGCTTCATCCAATATTTTATTGTCTAATAAAAATTTTAACAAATAAATATTTATTAACCCGTATCCATTAATCATTTCCCAAATATCAACATTAGCCGTGCGTAATTCACTATAAAATACATCAGAAATTCCTTTAGTTATCTGATGGCGTTGATTATTGGGGCTTTGAAATTCTTCTTGAATTGAGTCAATTGCGCTAAATGTATTTAATAAGGATAATTGAGAACGTAATGGTAAACTTGTCAAGAATTTGATATAAACGTTTTTCATATTATCTCCTTTTATCCCCCATGCATTTTCTACATAAAAAGAATATTTTTGAGATAATTTGTTTTCAGTTTTGTCTTCTTTCAAGTATATTTTAATTTCATTAGAAGCTAGTTTGGATGCAAGTGTTGATAATGTGACCCTGTATTCAGGTTTTAATAATTTGAGCATATATTGACTTTCCAATTTTTCCACTAATTCCGGATATTCATTTACATATATATCGTCTTTATCATATTCATTTTTCAATAAGGTTTTTCCAAAATTCTTCCATTGCTTCTTACGCACTAAAAATGAGTATAAATCAAGGTCTCCACTAAGGAAAGTTATAATCTGGGGAGAAGTCAAATATTTTCGAAGGGTTTCCAACACAGGCCAACCTTTTGCAAAATCTGTATCTACATCATCAAATGCAATAAACAAATAATCTTTATTTAACAGATCAAGAGATTGTTTAACATATTCATGAAAATAGGATTCTAGATTATTTGCCCCGGCAACTCGCCTCAATCCATCTCGCATGACAAAAGTGGTATCATTCCAATCGCTTGGATCGAGTCCTCCATTTATTCCGTCTAACATAGGTAATCCTGCTGCAAGGTCATTTAAGCACTTATTCCATTTGTCAAGTTTTTCACTGCCAATTTTAATGTTTTTGGAATCAATATTTCTATCTATTCTTTCTTTAATCCTAGCTACTATATTTAAAAAGATATGTCCTTTTTCTTCTGTTAAAGTAGGATCCACAATTTCCAAAGTCAAAATATCTTTTTGAGTCTTTATCTCATTAAAAAGGGAATACAGAAAAGATGTTTTCCCACTTCCTCGTGTACCTGTTAGCGTGATAGTATTATGTACTCTGCGAAAAAATTTATCAGGACAATATCCTTTCCCAGTTTCTTTAAGATTTTCAATAATTTGTTTTACTTGTTTTAACTCAAGCTGATGTACTATATTGTTATCTGTAAAACCTGCAGCATGAATATCCTTTTCAGGATTAAGAATTATTTTAATTTCTTTTTTTTCGTGATTAACTCTTTTATTTTCCATAATATTACACTATAAATTCATTTTAATTCAGCCTTATATATTTTCCCTAGAGGCATGTTTGTTAAAAAACATTGTTCTTTTCAAAAATCATAAAGAAAGTCCTTTTTTACTTGATTTGTCTCCTTTTTTCGTATTATTTTTTACAGTACTTGTTTAGCAAGTGTTTCTTTTAGTTTTTGAATAGCTTTCTTTTGTTCTTCATTAATACTTTCTAATCTGTCAAACGCTTTTTCAATTTTACTTTTCTCAACCTTTTTTGAATCTACTTTGTCGTCATCAAATACATAAATTATCGCTGGTGAAGGCTCTTCTAAGAAATAATCCAACTTTTCAATGATCTCTTTCTCTTCTGATGATAATGTCTCGCTATATTCATTTACCCAAACTTTTTCTTGCTCCATTGCATTCTCCGCTATTGCTGCTTGAATACAAATTCTTATAGCATCCATTTGTGCATCATGAATTTTAACGGCTAAACTTTCCCATGATGTTGGGTTTGCAAAACGCATTTGTTCCCATATATTCTTTTGCCTTTGAATTTCATTAAGAATATCAATAGCAATTTTTATTCGCCCCAATGGTAGACTTTCGATAGATAATGTACTGCGTTTATCCCATAACTTTAGTATGGTATCAAAACATTCTTTTTGAAACGCTGTTCTTTCCTTTTCAGTTTTTGCGTTTTCGGCTTTATCAATGAGTTCAGCAATATAATGTCCCATCCACTTTTCGAGCAAAGCAAGTCTATCATCATCTTCATTGCTTAATTCTTTAATAATCTTTTTCCCTAAGATTAATATTTCTGCTTGTCGATTCGATTTTTCCATTTGGATATAGTAAGTATAATGATACAAATTCAGAATATTTGTGTTTCCCTTTTGAATAGCTTTTCTCTTTTGAGCGGTTGACAACACATTCAATAAGTAAACAGAAATTATTTTTTTGCAAAATTTCAAGCATTGATTTCCTATCAATCATAAAATGATGCCCGTTTGAGCGGTTTTCTGTAGAATCTCTGTCTGTACAATCGTTCCAGTTTTCAAAAATTGTTATTGGTATTGCATTATTAGGCATATAAGAAAACCGAAAATCATCACTAATTTTCAAATTGAAATGCCTCGTAATAACCTCCCCTGGTATTCTTGCATATTTTGCAATGTCATTTGCAAATGTGTCATCATCATCTAATCCTTCATCAGAAACTTTTATTTTATTGTGAAATCCTTTTAGCATAAATCCGTCTTCATTAATGGAATGTTCGGATTCTTCCTCTGACGGAATGGCATACAAATGGTAGTTTTCAAAATCGTTTAATGTGAAGACTAATGATTGCGCTTTATCTACCGAAACAAAAGCTGATTCCACTTGGATGTTTTCATAATCTTTCCAATAATGTTTGGCTATGTCTGAATTTGTTACAAGATATTTATTTTCGCATAAACCAATATAATCTTCGTATTCTTTCCAATCTATAACAGTATTCCAATTTTCATTATTGCTATCTATCTGATGCATAATTGGCAAGAATGGCTCCGGATCTCGCAAATCCGACAGCCATTTGTTTTCCCACACTGTGGCATAACTTGAAAGCCATTCTTCAAAAGTTCTCCATCCCTTATCTTTTAATTTTTTTGATTTTAATAGCTTTCCTGCGACACAAAACATGGCGTGGTATTCATAATATGTTTGAAGGTTTTCTATTTGAGGAATCCCCCCCTGCCTGTTGCTTGTTAAATGCCAATCTCCATTTGCTGTGTGAACATGATTTATATCATGCACATTACCATGAAAATGCCACGTATCACAAATAATATCTTGCGCTAATGCTGCAATTTTTGTTCCGCCTAAATCGAAAAAATCCCCCAAATTATTATACCAATAGGGAATTGTATCTAAATGATCGAAATTAAATCGCCAATTGTCTTTATCCACAGTGATATTAGGTAAAATTTCTCGCACATCGTTAATGAAAGGTTTTTCTATCTCTTGCAAGAGATGCTCACTGTTTTCCATCATTCCTGCTTTACAAAGAATTGAACATGTTCGCTTTACAAAAAGTTGAATTAATAAATGTAACTGCGATGGATTAATCGCCTCATTGATTATTTCCTGAATAATTGACTGCAATTTCTGCGGATTTTCGTTAGCAATTCTATTTATAGTCATCCATAAGTAAAGTTTTGATGACATCCAAAAGAATGTATAATCTTTGTTTTGAAAAGGAATACATGTTTTTTTATCCTGATTTTGGACGAGAAACTGCAATATACTTTGCTTCGGGCTATAATTTATCAATCGCCTTAAAGCATGGGCGGCTTTCCACCTCATTTGTCTATCAGGGTATCCCAATGCATAACGAAATACATTCGCTATGCATTCATCTGATGAGGATGCAGGGATTAATTCCTCTGAAAAAATCCCATCAGCAAAATCATTTTTTATTGGTTGGTTCCATTTTTTTATGGTTTCTTGAATTATAACTTGAGAATCCTCTTTAGTAAGTCCAATACTTGTTACATCTATTAACCTATAAAGATCTTCAGAGCTTAGATTTGAAACAATATCAGGTAGCGAGTTTACAACAACTTGTGCTAATTTTTCATTTTGTATATCAAATGTTTTTGCCAAATCATTAATGTAATATGTTAATGATGAATCATTGTGTTCATCAATCAGATATGGGAGCCATATTTTAAATATCTTTTCGAAATTACTCTCAGACCATTCCATTACCAACGGATTGTCTTCCCAATCTTCTAAAAGTTTTTTGATAATGCTTTTGAAATTGTAATATCCTATTAGAGACGGAGAAATTTCACAAATAACTTCAAAAAATAATACTTGTTGAGATAAAGAACATTTGCTGCTTATACATATAATAAAATCAGAGGAAGCATTGTGCCGGAAATCCTCTTTTCCGGTTTTGATTTTTTCAATTACATTTTCTATGTCTTCTACCTTCAAAAAATCTATATCTTTTATAAATGATTCCCAATCGAATTCTTCTTTTTCATCAGGTTGATAAGACGATGTATATGATTCCTCCGGTTTTAATGTATTTATTTTTTGAATATAACCATTTAAATCAGATATTATTTCAGCATCAATAGCATTTCTTTGTAATACTTCTTTAAGTTGATTTAAATACGACCTTCTCCAATTAATATGAGAACTTAATTTGATGTCCCATATTAATTGTTTTACAAACTTCCTTTTTTCATTTACCAGGCTTTGCTGTGTAAAGTCAATGAGCTTTTTCTCCAATGATTGAAAAAATTGAATGTCGTCAAAATAAAAATAAGGGCTTAATGACCATAAAGCGGCATTGTAAACACCATCTATAAGCCCCATTTCATATAATTTATCAAATAGTTTTCCTGCATAGTCATCCAATTCTAAGATTTTCCGGTGATCCCATCTGCAAAGAAAAGCTAAAGATGACCCCGGGTCTATATTGGCAATAGCATATAAAGACTCTTTCATGGGAAAATGCTCATATCCAGACAAAATGGTTTTGGTATATTCAACAAAGCGACCAAACTCAAAAGCGAGTTCTGGCGAAGGTTGAGGTAATCCAATATTAGAAATGCTATGTATTGCCCTGATTTGATGGTAAGCATTATCATCTATTTTATGTACTACATTTATTGCTTTTAGGAAAAAACGTTGTCCAAAAGATGTGTCGATTCTGTTTAATGCCCGTGTCGCTTTAATATAATAGTTATTGACATCGTCTAACGTCAGCAAATCGTTACGAATAATATCATCAGCCTGATTACAAAACTTCAGCGCTAATTTATGTATTTCATCCGTATTTATTTTAGATATTCTATCGGCTGTTGTAATTAGAATGTGTGTCTTTTTACTGTCTTTGTTTCTAAGAAATGTATCGTGAATTTGATTTAACAAATGCTCTTTGTCGTCAACAAAAGGAAGTATATCAAGAAAACGACAAGCAATGAAATCAAATAACCCAACTACATCATAATGATAATGCCGCAACTCCCAATTATCCTTTGTTTGTTTCGCAAGCGTATTAAAAATTGCCTTAAAATTATCCCGGGATACTATACCCAAATATGTTTCAATTCTTAGTTTATAATATGGTAAAGCAAAACCATATAATCGATTATATTCTCTTTTCTGATCTTCGGCATATTTTCTTTCGTCGTATTCTTTCAAATCCAATTTCTCTTTGACAGTATTTGGCAAAAAATCATCGATGGTTACTTCTGTGTTTGATAATATAGAGATTAACGATTTCCCCCTACAAGATATGTCAAATAATGTAGTTTCTTCTTTGTTGTCAAATCCGGACTGATAAAAACGGGGGAGATGTTCAGGAATACAATCACCAAGTAGTTGAAGTAATGTAAGTATCGTTTGTTTATCATACTTTTTTAATGCCAATAGCTCACAAAAGTTGATTATTAACTCTTTTAAAGTGTGGCTTAACTTTCCTTTGAAGTGAGTAATGGTTTCTACGATTTTATCAAAATCTATATTATCTGGAATAATCCCATATTCCGAAAGAAATTGAATGAATGACAATTGAATATGAACATGGATGTTGTTTCTGCGTAATAATTCAATAACAATTCCCGACCTTTTTTGATCTAACAAGGAATATGTCAATTCCTTTATAACCTGAAAAACGAAACCTTTTGGTTGCCAACTGGAAATGTATTTTATTGCCTCATCTATGCCGAATATATTCAAATATGCTTCCGTGGCATTTTTAATATCTTCTATTGTAATGCGATAATCTCTATTAAAATAATCTTCTTTTTTTTGTCTTGAACACCAATGAAACCACGAATCAGCTTCTTTTAAATACTCTTTTGCCTGATTATGGAATTGCGGGTTTCGTGATAATGCGGCAGCTTTTTTTGCATAATATGCACCATACCATGAACGATCGAAAGAATAGTTATCTTTATTGTTCTCTGATATGCCATATAATGCTACCAAGTCGGCATTTTCAATCAATATTGAACGAAGCGTTGCATTTGTTTTTGCTGTTTCAGCAGCTAATAGTTGCAGGCGAATAAATGTTGCTTTATCAGTTGCTTTGTTGGCACTTCCCAATGCCAAGCGTGTCCTGTCAATCAGAAGCTGCTTTTGTTGTAATGGTTCGGATACGGCGGAAATATGTGTTTGCTGTAACACTATTTGCTGTAATTGAACGGCATTGTTTGATTTTAAAAGAAAATGAGCAAGGTTGATACAACAGTATTCATTTTCATCAGCTGCGTTCAACATATTCTCCGCAATTATTTTATAATCAATTTCATTGAATGAATAAGTGTCTTTTAAATAAGTCTCAAAGTCTTCATCTTTGAACGAAATTTGTTCCTTGGATAAGACTAAGCCCGGATATAAATCAACAATAAAATCCATGACAACTTCTTGCTTAATATCGGAAACAAGAGTAAGTATTGATAACGGAATGGGGCGTGGTAAATTGGCTAAATATTTCAGTATTATTCTTGCTTCTTCTTGGTCGCCAAGTCGTCTTGATGCGGTTTTAATTTGATCAGCAAAAATGTCATTAAGATTTTTTCCATCAGGTCTTAACGGATTCAGTATTTCTTCCAAATTGGCTTCTTGAGTCCTTAATGTATAAGACTGTACTCTCGGTATTCCATTCGTAAGTTGATGAAATGTTTCAATAAATTTCTCAGAAACTTCAGGTCTGATTGATTTGAGATAAACACTTGTTTCATCCTTGTTAAAAGCCTCTATTTGCAGCGGAATAAATTCATTTGCAGTAAAATCAAATAAATCTTTTCTTGATGTTCTTGTCGTAATTAATAACTTACAACCTTCCGGCAAGGTTTCCTGAATTAAATCAGCAACAAAACTTTTCTCATTGAGAGTATTGGCTGCCGTTAAGCTATTATCTGCCGCATCAATGACCAAAAGCAGAACAGCCCTGGGATTTTGGACCTTCAATATATTAACACCTTGCTGTAATCGTTTTTTTAATTCCCGTAAATATTGTTCCGGCATACCGTTTTGCATCAATAAAAATGGGGTGCCAACTTTATGAGCCATTTCGCTTGCTATTTGCAAAATCCCCCATTCATGCTTGTGTCTTCTATCCGAAGGGTCGGAATAAGTTCCGCCGCCATAACAATCGAAAAGAATGGATTCAGAGCCTTCGGGCAACGATTCTGTAAGATGATTGACAAAAGTTGATTTTCCATAACCTGCACCAGCATGAAGATAAAACTTATTCTTTATGTCATTAATAATATTGTTTCTTAACTCTGAGTAGCATTTTCGTTCGATATAATTTTTGCATGTCTCTATCTGTGATGGGGCAGGAAATAAATCTTTAACCTGACCAAAACCGAAGAAGCTTAGTACGTCTTTCTCTGTTATTAAATTTTTACTCCTGTTTTCAGGCATCATCTTATCTCGTACAAACACGTTTAGTTCTGCAAATTGAGAGCCAGACATGCCTGCAAATTGTACAATCGCTTCAACAGCTTTCTGTTTTTGTGCAAATCTTGAGTCTATACCACAATCGGAAAAATCAAGTAGTTTAAGAAAGTCTATAAAATCATTTACCTTTAATTTTGATGCCTTTTTTAATAAATCAATTTCTTCTTCATATTTTGGAAATTGCGATTTTAATTTTGCTAATGTTGGTGATGTTGTGCTATGTAAATAAGTTTGAATATCATTTATTAGTGAGATAGCACCTTTTGCAACATTTCGATTAGTGACAAGTTTTAATTTGACTTTTTGCAGAACAATGTCTCTATCATAAGCATTTAAGTAAGTAGTAAAAATACATGATAATCGATGAATAATGGAACCAGAAAACGAATCATTTTTATTTTTATTTGCTTTTGAAATTGAATTTATTGTCCAATTTGCATCTGCATTTCGTGTGCTGTATTTTAGTTGAGAAAAGATTACTCTGTTTGCATTCTGAAAATTCTCGCCGCCAAAATATTCGGTAATATCCACACCTAAAAATAGAAATCCAGTCGGATCAAGTTTTTTCGCTTCTTTGGGTAAAACTCCCTCTACAGTAATTGCTTTGAGAGCAGAATTATCCGTATTTAATAATTCTAGTGATTTTCGGATAGACCAAAGAACATGAAAATCGTCCCCTGCATTTGATTCCGGCGCATCGGATATTACTCGATTTTTCTTGTCCATACTTTCTAAACCTTTTCAATTATTTCTTTTTTTACCAATTCCCAAGCCTTTCCATTATCATATTCAACACCCGGTTTGAGGACAATATGAACATCTTCCAAAAACTCTTTATCCGTTATCTTTTCTTCCATGTTAATAAGAAATTGTTTTTGAGTAGGTGGTTTACTTACAGAATATTGCATATAGGTTTTGTAACATCGGACAAGTTTTTCGATATCTATATCCTGATGAATCAAAGCCCAATACAAATCAAATAAATCACGACCTTTACGACGTTGATACAATGCACGTAGTTTAGTGCCTAAAAGCTCTTCCAATTCATAGCCGGTTAACATACATTCACCGGAAAACCAAGAATTGTCCACTTTATAAGGAATCTGTTTTAGCCCCAATACGTTGAAATGTTCACGAGTATTTATCTCAATTTTCAACCGCATAATATTTACAGATGGATCTTCTGGCTCGAAGCGATAAATAATAGTATTGTTATGAATATGCTGCTTTACTGTTCGTTTTGTTCCAAGAAATGAAAGCCGTTCGCGAATTTGCTTAAGTATGGGATTGATGGCTTCCGAGTTTATTTGCACTAAATCAATATCTTCAGAATAACGAATTTGGGGATTTAAGTAAAGTTTATGCAAAGCTGTACCACCTCGAAAAGCCAATGAATTTTTCAGTAAATCATCGGAAAACATTTCGACCAAAGCCCTTGCTATGATTAAATCTTGCTCAACCTGGGCATCAACAGGCCAAGGCGCTTGTGTTTTCCATTCTTCTATATATCGTTGTGGTATCATAAATCGCTTTCAATTTCCATGTTTATAATTACCTTCCAACGATTGTCTATTTTACCTTTCTTTTCTTTTTGAGGAGAGAGAGGCACCGCAAAGAAAGTACGTTGATTCAATATTTTCCACAAACTATCGGCTAACCTTTTTTGTAAGAGTTCTATCTCTAAAACATAACCTAAACGTTGTATGGCTGACGTATTAACATACTGCTTGGCTACTTTTGCAAGCGTTGAGGGTTTCATTTCTTCAACCAACTCTTGCAGTACAGACACAATACGGTTTATCCCAAATTTGTGATTGTAAGTAAAAAAATCAAGAGCAGTTAATTCTGGTAAAGAAACATTTATGTAGCCCGCATTTGTCTTTTGTTGTACAATACCATCATTTGACCAATCAGTTTTTGATAAAAAATTGATTTTCATTTTTTTATTGTTTACGCTTCGAGGTGCCGGGCTTTCTGTTATAACGAAATACTCCATAGGCTGTTGATGTGCAGCACCATAAATAGCTGCTGCGGATAATAAAGCTACATAATACTGTTTATTTAAAGACTTCATCAAATCATCAATAAACAAGGATGGCGGCAATATACCTTGCCTGGAATATTCCGGAGGAATAATAGCATAAAAACCTTTTCTGATTTGTGCCACCTCGCCCTTTTTCTTTAAACGAATAAGGCTTTGATTAATAGCGGCATCCGACAAATCAAATTGATTTCTCAACTCTTCGAGTGTACATGTGTATCGTCCCTGCGAACGTACAGAAGAGAGATACTTTTCTAAATAGTTACGACCTATGCTAATCGTATTATCCATGAGCTTTTATTTGCGATTTAATACACTATATAATATAGATTGCAAATGTACACTATTTATACAAATCAAACAAATACATTTCCATTTATTTTTATTAGATAGTCATTTCCATCAAATTCATGACCAAGTATTCCCTATTTCCCCCAAATCCCCAATATCCTCAAACATACTTTCAGAGGATATTCTTTTTATATTCAGCACACTTTATTTTTATAAATTATTGATTTTCAAAAATTAAAGGAGTACAGTATTCTTTATTTACAACTCTATCGCGCATTAAAATCTTATTATTGAAGTTTCTTGATATATTACTGATAATATTATTATAATTCGTCGATCTATCCGATTTCTCCCAAAAAAATGGTTTTATTGAAACGCAATTTTCATGCTCAAAGAGAGTGTTTAATAAGGTTCTGTCGGAATTACCACAAGAATGTCCGAAAATGAAAATTTGATAAGGCGCTAATTCCATAAATTGAACCATTTTCTTGTAATTATCAGTGTCAAGATAATTTATAGATTTTATATGCTCCAAGAATCTATTATCGTTGAGATTTTCTATCGCTTTATACTTATCACATAATTCGTCTCCATATCCAAAAATGAGAGGATCTTTAGGATTATCTAATTTTCCATGAATATGAATAGTTTCTATATTGTCCTTTTTGATTCCATCACCTTGAGTATAATATTTTTCAGTATTCGTATAATTGAAATTTAAAAATAGAATATTATCTGGAAGTAAATCAAAAAAATACGGTGCGTAATTTTCGTCTTTTATGTATTTTGTAAAATACTTATCTGTATCTCTTTTATTTTGGAGCATCGATTCTAATTCTCTATATCTTTCCTGAATAGTGGGATTAAATGAATTAAATTGAGGATTTTCTGAAAATGCTTCTTTGAATTTTTGAAATTTTTGCATTTCTTCTTTTATGAGAAATTCAACTCCTTTGTTTTCAAGGTCTTTTAATCTAAATTGGGAATAAATGTGATTATTTATTTGCTTTCGTTTACCCGTATCAAAATTCTCAAATCTAAATTCATTTTGAATAGCAATCAAATAGTCTTTTAAGTCAGATTTTATTACATTAAAATTCTGATTAAGCTTGTCAATATTTTTAAAGATTTTTCCTCTTAGAGATGAAGGGATTTTGTTGGATTCAAAATCAGCACAATAACACAATGACTCATAAAACATTTGCTCAACATCGTACCATGATTCCAACATCGCTTCCGAAATAATCCACAAAAAAAGATTGGATATTTGGGATTTATACAGAGGCTCATTTCTTACATTAAAAGTATTTTTTATTTGCTCATAATTTGACAGTTTTTTTATATCAACAGAATTGAGAGATACTAAATCAACATATTCATTTTTATAATGATATTCTTGCGGACTATTATAATTTTGAGATATAGTGTATTCTGCCGTGTCTATTATTTTTTTCCATAAACTATTTATAAAATTCTCATATCCTGTTTTCAGCCCATGAGCCAAATCAAATCCATTTCCTATTAATATAATTCTGTTCATCAATTAAAGTTTTGTCAAAAATACAGATTTTATCTTTTAATTTTTAATTTCATTTGGGCGTGCCCTTCGCTCAGTCGTGCTTTCCGCTACAAGTCCTCGCCATTTTTGCCAACGCACTATCCTACACCAAAAATGTCTCCGGGCTTTCCGCTACAATCACTCACGCTCGCAACTTTAACCGGCATCGCCTCTTAATATCCTAAACCGGAATAGCCACTTTGTCTTTGTCTTTCATTTTCAATTTTCAACTGTCCATTTTCAATTCCCCCTGCACACCACCCGTTGCCATCCCTGCTCGGTTGGTGCGCTTCAGCTATTTTTGCCGCCAACCCTTCAGCAGTCAATTGCTTTTGGCGGGAAAAGAGAAAACAAATAGAAAAAGCATGTACGCCCAAAAGCAAATCACTGCACCCGACCCACAGGGCAAAAAGTACGCTCAAGCTTCCAACCTCCCCGACGCACCCCTAAGCTATTTTACATAACACGCCATTATAGTACAGCCACACAAGGCCAACCCGCAGACCGAAGCTGTCCTATAATCAAATTATGCAAAATAGCCGCACCGGCCAACCCGCTCGCTCATCGGAAAGCTCTGCCGTCACTTTATCAAACTTGACTATAAGGTATTATGTGATGATATGCCTCTCCCG
>JAJDJJ010000129.1 GCA_030267125.1 Bacteroidales bacterium OttesenSCG-928-B11 | reverse complement strand
CGTTTTTCCAGAACACGGGTTTAGGAATAAATCCAACATTCTCTTGTCCTACCACATAAACGTCCTCCCCGTCCACGCATACTGAATATGCTTGTGCATGCTGTTCGCCGGTAGTGAGGTTCGTTTCCACCCCGTTAATCCATAGCTTAGCAACATCTTTCCCTTGAAAATTTGCCCCATAACCGACAATATATACATTGCTGTCGGATACGGCAATCGAAGTTGCATAACTTGAATATAGTGTGTCAGACAAAAACTGAGCAACCCCATTTGTCCAAAGCGTTGCAATGAATATCCCGTTCTGTCCATTGGAAATGACACTATGACCAGCCACATAGATATTACTGTCGGTAACATGCATGGAAGAAACAACTACTCCTCTGCCCGGATTTTTAAATTCGTAATACATCTCCCCGTTTTTCCAAACCTGCCCTGTGTAAGGGTATGGATACATTTTATTCCATAAAACATAAATATCGCCTTGATGGACAAAGAGGGATCTGCCGGCCGCATACTCCTCCCCTGAAATATCAATCAACTCTCCATTTTTCCATAATATAACCTGAGATGCAGAATTTGTTAGAAGCACCATGGTGTCATTCGCTGTGATCTGCGATCTTCCAATCCAAGTAGATGTGTTAACTTCAGGATCGCTAAAGGTCAATCCCGGCCAAGCATCCCTGAAAGGACTAGTGTAGAGTTTGACTTGTGCAACTTTCGTATCGTGATTATTCTCATTTACTATGGCAGATATAATCTGTGCTTGGCCGTAGATAAGCATGGCACTGAAAGTTAATAAAAGGGCTATTTTTTTCATTGGATTGGGGTTTTATAAAAATTGAACACTAATTCAAATGCCACATAACGTTCGGCGACAACCTCGCTATTTGTCATCTAATATTTTATTTAATTCATATTCAAGTTGCTTTTTATCTGGCAGATAAAGTTGATATTTGCTAATAAATAATTGGTTACTTATGCTTTCTGTTGCATATTCAACCAAGATATGATCTTTTTCTGCTCCTAACACGATACCTATTGGAGCATTATCACCTTCTGTATTTACTTCTTTCTTGAAATAATTTAGATATAAATTCATTTGACCAATATCTTGGTGAGTTACTTCTCCTCTTTTCAGGTCAATTAAAACGAAACATTTCAAAATACGATGATAAAATACTAAATCTACGTAAAAATGTTTTCCACTTATAGAAATTCGATATTGCCTTTTTTCAAAAGTAAATCCATTTCCTAATTCCAAAAGAAAATTTTGCAAATTAGAAATTAGTTTTTCTTCCAACTCACTTTCTAAGTATTGATAATTTTCTGGAATATTCAGGAACTCTAATATGTAAGGATCTTTTAATATGTCTTCAGCCGTTTGAATTTCTTGACCATGTTCTGAAAGTTCTAGCACCCCTTCCATATCTTTACTCAGAGCTAAACGGTGAAAAAGCATGCTTTTCTTCTGACGTTTGAGCTCTCGAACACTCCAATTTTCTTTTTCGCATTGTTTGATATAGAAGTTGATTTCCAATTCATTATCTGACCTTAGTATTTCGAAATAATGACTCCAACCCAATACGTTAGACAGTGTCTCACTTTTTGGGAATGTTAGATACAGTTTTCTCATATATAGCAAATTAGCTCTACTAAAGCCTTTCCCATACATTTTCGATAAGTCTTTGGATAATTGTTCGAAAAGGAAACTTCCATATTCAGCTTTTTCTTTTCCACCTTGTTCGAATTCTACGATATGTTGTCCAATATGCCAATAAGTATGAACTAAAATAGTATTAACAGATTGAGCTACTTGTTCTCTTCCTTTTTGCAATAAAGAGCCTATCATGCTGATTAAATGAGAGTACTTTGATTGTTCTATATTCATATTTATGTATTAAAATATTGTCCCAAAGATAATAAAAAGGGTCTACCAAGCGGTCATCCCTAAAGGAATGAAATAACATGCTGCCATTTTCCCATTCTCCTTCAGCTTTCAGTTTTCAGTTTTCAGTTTTTTCATCACTCATAACTCACCACCACCTTTCCCGTTGCCCTCCCCTTCTCCGAATCAACCTGGTACAGATAGACGCCTGAAGATAGATTCGGGAGGTTGATCTTCTCGCCATTTTGAACTTGTTTTTGCAGTAATAATCTACCGTACATATCAAATAGGGAGAATTGCGCGGATGGAATATTCGAAGGCATATCGATGGTGACGTGGTGGGTGGCGGGATTGGGGTAGAGGGTGGCGTTGAAGAGAGGTTGTTTGAAATCATTCACTTTGGAGCTGGAGTCGGGAAAGATGAAAAGATCCATCACGTACCCGATAGCACATAATTTCGAAAAATCATTCATCATCACCCCGTTCTTCCAAATGATAGCCATATCATTTAAAATACCACCAACATAGAGATCGCCCTCAAACGGGCGAACACAGCAAGCAATCCCCCCCTGTGACGACAAATTTTGCATGACGCCATTTTTCCACACCCTCGGTCTGGAAACTTTACCAATCGTCTCATCACCAGTCACATAAACATCTCCCCCTTCCACATATACTGAATTGGCATTTGCAATATACTCACCTGCGGTGAGATTCTCCTCCACCCCATTGATCCATATTTTAGCTCTCGTTTTCGCATAATAATCTGTCCCCCACCCAACGACATAGACATTACTATCGGATACAAAAACTGAATTCGCACCGCTTCCATACGGTTCTGACAAATATTGCGCTACTCCATTTGTCCAAAGCGTTGCATGGTATTTGGTTCTTGAAATAGCACTTATAATGCTATACCCAGCCACATAGAGGTTGCTATCGGCAACAGCGATGGAATAACCTATTATATGATCTTGGTTTCTGATCTCGCAATATGTCTCCCCATTCTTCCAAATAAGCACAGCGTAATCAGGATATGAATAATATTTATTCCACAGAACATAAATATCATCTTCATCGACAAAGAGAGCGGCACCTGATCCAAATTCCTCTCCCGAAATGTCAATTATTTCCCCGTTTTTCCATAATTGAACCTGAGAATAATTAGTTGTCAGAAGCACCATGGTATCTTGCTCCGTAATCCAGGAGCACTTACTATTGGCACGCGTAGGAATTTCGGGGAGGCCAATTGTCAATCCATCCCTAAATGGGGATGTATAAAGCTTGACATGACTCACTTCTGTTTCGAGGTTTACTTCAGATATTATCGCTGACACCTTCTGTGCTCGACCATATATGAATATGGCGCTTAACATTACTAAGAGTACTTTTTTTTTCATTGGTTTGGGGTTTTATGAAATTTGCATCTATCCGAATTGCCCAACAAATATATAATAAAAAACAGATTACACACAACATTCGTTCTACCATTTTTTATT
>JAJDJJ010000128.1 GCA_030267125.1 Bacteroidales bacterium OttesenSCG-928-B11 | reverse complement strand
TGTGGGAATGGAACGCTTCGATGATAGGAATCCCGAATCCCTCAAAGAGCGACGGATAGAGCAAAGCGGTCGCCGCTCCCATCAGTTTCGCTAACTCATCGCTCGGAACCCTGCCTTGGAAAATGACATCTTCTTTATATTTCATCGCTGCAAACGCATCCGCAATATCACCTTTCCACCATTTTTTCTCCCCAACTACCAATAATTTATAAGCCTTGCTCCCCAGTTTTTCTTTAAAAATATCAAATGCTTTGAAGATGTTATCGAGGTTTTTCCGCTTGTGTATCAATCCCACAAAAAGAAAATAGGGATTTCCTTGTGTATAGGCCGCACAAACCGACTTTTTCCCCTCATCCGAAAGCGGCTTAAATTCATGATTAACTCCATTATAAACCACATCGATATTCTGCAGCGGGATCCCATATATATTATGTATATCCTGTTTCGTATACTCCGAAACGGTGGCGATCCGGGTGGCGGTTTGGGCAAATTTTGGAAAAAAATAGCTGTAATACTTATGCACCAGCGGTTTTATAAACTCCGGGTGATGCGCAAAATTGAGATCATGGATGACATCGACACTTTTGCACGGGAGTTTGGTTGGCAGCCAGCCGTCGGTGGAGAGATAGAGGTCGGGGGTTATTTTTTTCAAGATATGTGGCGTGGCGTATTCATAATACAAATACCAAAGCAAGGGATGACGAGCTTGCGGATGAATAACTACCGGCGTGATATTATCATTGAAGATGAACTCCTTGGAATAAGGTCGGTCGAAAATAAAATAGAAATGGTGCTCCGGGTGTTGTTTCGTGATCCGCTTGAGGGTTTGGTAAGTAAACCATCCGATTCCATCCAACGCATTGGGCAAGAGCAAACGTGTGTTTACGGCGATCTTCATTCTCGTTTTATTTTGCGGCGAAAATACAACTTTTGCCTGTAAGAAGCGATGCGGGAATTTGCAACTACGATTTGCTTCTGCTATTCACTTTGGTATCACATCCTGACTATCTTAGCGACGGATCGACCTGACTCTGTCTTGATGTGAAGAAAATAAAGCCCCGCTTCGGCGTTCAAATCAAACAAAACGGATTGCTTATCCTGAAAAATCGATTCTTTGATTTTCCTACCTGAAATATCATAAATCGAAAGGCGTACGTATTGTTTTACCATACCCAAATCAATATACAGATCCCCATTGGTCGGATTTGGATAAATGGTGAAATCAGACACTGGCTCAATATTGTTTATTGAAGTAATGTGTACTGTATGGCAAAAACTGGTACCCACACATTCGTTTTGCACGATCCGCACGGCATAACTGCCGCTTTCAGACGGCGTAAATGATTGTCCGGTCGCACCTGGAATTTCGGCATAATCGTCTTGACAATCCAGCCATTGGTATACAGCCGGTGAAACATTTGCGACAAGAGTATTTTCGTTTACCGAAACAGCTGTGTCGACAATATAAACCGTCAGGTTAATCGTGATTATACTATCACATCCCGCGGCATTTGGTATTATCGCCATAATATCCGGATTGGTTTCAGTGTAAACCTGTCCGTCAGGGGCGGTATAGCTATCGCAAACCGTTTCTTCCAGACTGCTATGTGTGTCCATTTCGGGAATGGATACGAGCACTGTCTTCGCGCTGTCTTTTCCGGTTGCCGTATCACTGACGGTGAGGCTTACCGTATAACTTCCGGGTTTGGTATATGTGTGGGCTGGCGATGTCTCCCCGCATGTTTCACCATCGCCAAAATCCCACCATTGCGTATCGCTGTCGATACTGTTGTTCGCAAATTCCACAACCGTATTCTCGCAAGTCGCATTCATTGTATAGCTAAAATCCGCAATAGGAAAAGCTCTTTTTTCTATTGTGTCGGCAATGACAGAACTCCATAATCCGAGCGTGTCTTTAAATTGGAAATTAATTTCGTAATTTCCTTTCGAAGTACGTGTAAAATCGATATTTTCAATCAAATTGAAATTTTTTGCAGGTTCGGCAAGTTGCACATACGTTGCATTTTCGAAATCAGCATCAAGCCAATAGCGGTATGCCGTAATGTAATTATCGGCAATTTCGGTTTCCGTAATCACTAATTTATAAAAAAACTGACTTAACGTACTGCTCCACAAACCCAAATCATCTTTAAACCGAATGTTTAACGTGTGTATTCCGCTTACAATATCTTCGGCATCAAGCATTTCGTTTAAATTCAGATGCTGTTGAGCTGCAACTGTAACTGTGGTTTTATTTTCATAATCATTATCAAGCCAGTATTCATAAGTCGTTATATTCCTTTCTGTTATTGCTCCGTGAGGAATTTTATAAAAGAAACTGCTTAGGACAGAACTCCACAATCCCGAATTGTCTTTAAAGCGGATATTCAATGTATGAATTCCGTTTATTATACTTTGTACCGGAATCAACTCGGCGATATTTACCGATTGATTGCCGGAAATATATACCGCAACAGCATTTTCATAATCATTGTCGAACCAGTATTCATAAGCAACGATCTCTCTATCCGTATTGGAATTTTGCGGAAGTTTATAGAAAAAACTACTTAGCACGACACTATACATACCCCCATTATCCCACGCACGGAAATTAAAGTTATGAATGCCCGGAACCAATCCGGTAGTCGGGATTTGTGTGCTGAGGCTGAAATTAACTTCGGGCGTAACTGTTTGACTTACTCTTTCCGAATAATCGTTATCAAACCAATATTCATATCCATGTATTACATTTTGCGAAAAACCGGAAATCGTCATCAACAATAACACGGTTGCAACAATATATTTAACACTTTTCATTGTTCTAATTTTTAGTTTGCGAAACCCACTACTTTCAATTTTATAAACTGCACAAACTTTCAACTCATTCATCTTGCGCATTTACATTTATTTCTATTTGCAATTCGCCGCTGCTATTGGTTTGTGGAGCAATAACTTTGCTGCTGATATGCGGATTTGACGGTACTGCTCCTTCTTTATAAGGATAGACTCCACCATATATCCCAACTTGTGTGCCGTCTGTACCGAGATAGCTTGCAGGCGATTGCAAATGATAATCATGCGAATAATCAAATGTTGTTCCGCTCTGATTAATGAGTAAATCATCACGATTGACAACATAATTATTTAGAGTATCGTTTCCTATTCCGTTGAAAGTAGGTGTTTTAACCGTTATGTTGTTATGTATCTGATTACCGTTCCCATTTACTTCCCAACTATATTCTCTCACGAAAATATTGTTGATTATAATATTATTATTCCCTGTAATTCCATCCGCATAAGTACTGCTTAAAAAAACATTATGCTCGAATACATTTTGATTACTATTTTGCATATTGCCTTGTATAATACAATTAAAAACGGCTGTATTTATAAAATAATTAGCAGCCATGTTACCAATCAGTACGGATTGTATAAATGCAACCCTGTCGACAGAAGAATTTGCAATACAGTTTATCGCCCCGTTTATTTTGCAGCGTTTTACGGTTATGTTTTCAACGGTATCTCTGGCCCAAGTCTCATAACCAATTTGAAAAATCCCAGTGACTTCCAGGCCTTCCA
>JAJDJJ010000127.1 GCA_030267125.1 Bacteroidales bacterium OttesenSCG-928-B11 | reverse complement strand
GGATTGCCCCGAATTTCATAGCCTTCATTCTCTTATGAGATAACAGTGTTATATGAAAGAACAAATTATTATCTTTGCAACCGCAAATTTTAAACCAATAAAAGAATGAATATTGTAAACGAAAGGCCAGGCGCACCCGTTCAGGAATTGAAGATCGAGATTGTAAAAAGTGATTATTATGATAAAGTGGAAAGCGCTTTGAAAAAACAGCGCCAAAGAGCAGTGGTCCCGGGTTTTAGACAGGGCAATGCTCCGATGGGGATGATAAAAAAAATGTATTATAAAAACTTCTTAGCCGAAGAAGTAAATGAATTGATAAGTAAGAATTTGTTCGGATATTTGGAAGAAAATAAAATCAATATTATTTTGGAGCCGCTTGCGATAGATGAGAAATCTTCCGTGGATTTCGACAATAGCGAGGATTTTACTTTTGTGTTCGAATTTGCTGTTAAACCAGAGTTTGATATTAATTATGAACAGTTGCCGGAAGTGAAAAGTTTCAAGGTGAACGCATCCGAAAAAGAGATCTCTGATTATATTGAAAATCTTCGCAAGAGATTTGGCAACTATACGAATCCTGAAACTGTTGAGGGCGAAGATGATTTTATCACTGTTACCTATGGCGATGAAAAAACCGGATTTATTCATTATGGCGATTTGAACACTAAAGGGAAGAAGTTGTTGTCTCATAAAAAAGTGAATGAAGAGATTGAGATCCCTGTGAAAGATATTTTCGATGACCCGAAAATTGTGGCGCGGTTTTTGAAATTGAAAGAAGAGGATTTGGAAGCTGATAATAGCTACTTGATCACAGGCGCGATTGAAAATATTGGAAGAATGGATATGGCGGAACTCAATGAGGAGTTCTTTAAAAAAGCGTTTCCTGACGGATCGGTGAATAGCGAAAAAGAGCTGAAAGCAAAAGCAACGGAAATGGTCGAAGCCCAATGGAAAAATGAAACAGACCGTTACTTTATCAATAATGCGATCGGAGTGTTGTTGGATAATTTGAATGTTGCACTGCCAGATGAGTTTGTTAAGAGATATTTAGTGCAAACACAACAAGATATCACACGGGAAATTTTGGATAATGAATACGAAAAATATTCAAATACTTTCAGATGGCAATTGATAGAAAATAAAATCGCAGGAGAGAATAATATCCAAGTTAATGATGATGATATCAAAAATTATGTGCGGGATTTCTTCTATACCAACTATTTTGCACAATTCAACAAAGATGAAGTAGCGGAAAGATTGGACTCGTTGGTGGATGATGCCTTGAAAAACCGCGAGGATGTCAGAAAAATATATGACACGATTTTTGATAAGAAAGTGGAGGGTGTGCTGAGAGAAAAAATGAAATTGAATGAACAAACCGGTGATTTCAACGAATTTATAGCTTTCGCAACGGGTGAAACTTCTGAAGGGGGAGATGCAAAACCCGTAAAAAAGAAAACCGCCCAATCCAAAACTAAAAAAGTAGATGCTACCGAAGAGAAGCCGGCGGTAGAAGAGACGGCTAAAGTGAAAACGACAAAGGCGAAACCGGTAAAGGCTGAAGGCGAAGAAGAGGTGGCGAAAAAGAAAACCACTAAAAAAACCACTAAAAAAGAGGAATAAAATGAATACGAATGAATTTAGAAAATACGCCATCAAACATCACGGCATTAGTAGCTTGAAAGTTGATGGGTATACGTCAAGGGTAAACGACTATATAACTCCTTATATTATCGAGGAGCGACCAATGAATATCACGCAATTAGACGTTTTCTCGCGGTTGATGAAAGATCGAATCATCTTTTTGGGGGTTCCGATTTATGATGATGTAGCTAATATCGTGCAAGCGCAGCTGCTGTTTTTGGAATCCCAAGATCCGGACAGAGATATTCAGATCTATCTGAACTCTCCGGGCGGAAGTGTGTATGCGGGATTAGGAATCTATGATACTATGCAGTATCTAAAGCCTGATGTTTCAACCATCTGTACTGGAATGGCTGCTTCAATGGGTGCGGTATTACTGTGCGCCGGTGCAAACGGTAAACGTTTCGCACTCCCACATGCCCGCGTGATGATCCACCAACCAATGGGCGGTACGCAAGGGCAAGCCTCCGATATAGAAATCGAAGCACGTGAAATTCAGAAAATTAAAAAAGAGTTGTACGAAATTATCGCCTATCATTCAGGCAATACATACGATAAAGTATGGGCAGATAGTGATCGGGATTATTGGATGATCGCTCAGGAAGCTAAAGAGTATGGAATGATTGACGATGTTTTGCAAAAGGACAGTAAAAAGAATGGCAAAAAATAAAGGTAAAGAAAATATTTGCAATTTCTGTGGAGAGGCTATTCCTATGAATAGCCTTCTTATTCATGGGAAAGATAGTTCGATATGTGAGGTTTGTGCGGAGGCTGTTGGTGATATTTTACGGGATTGGAATCAAAATCACAGCTCCCATAGTCCCGGCGTAGTTGGCAAATCAGTGAAGAAAATGTTAAAGCCACAGGAAATCAAAGCCTATTTAGATCAATATGTAATTGGGCAAGATGAGGCGAAAAAAGTGATTTCAGTTGCGGTTTACAATCATTATAAACGTATATTCAACCAGCCGGCCGCTGTGGATGAAGTGGAAATCGAAAAGTCGAATATCATTTTGGTCGGGGAGACAGGAACCGGTAAGACTTTGATGGCGCGTACGATCGCTAAAATGTTAGATGTTCCGTTTTGTATAGCAGATGCTACGGTTTTTACCGAAGCCGGTTATGTGGGAGAAGATGTGGAAAGTATTCTCACCCGCCTGTTGCAAGCTGCTGATTATAAGGTTGATCAAGCCGAAAGAGGTATTGTATTTATCGATGAAATAGATAAGGTGGCCCGGAAATCAGACAATCCGTCTATCACGCGGGATGTTTCCGGTGAAGGAGTACAGCAGTCATTGCTGAAGTTGCTCGAAGGTTCAAAAGTGAATGTGCCGCCACAAGGCGGACGTAAACATCCCGAACAACGTTTCATTGAAGTGAATACGCAAAATATTCTCTTTATTGCCAGTGGCGCTTTCAATAGCATAGACAAGATCATCGGACAACGGATGAATACTAATGTTATCGGTTATAATTCCAAATCTAAACAGTTGGATAAGAATAATATGATGCAGTATATTACCACGCAAGACTTGAGGATGTTCGGTTTGATTCCCGAATTGTGTGGCCGATTTCCTGTGATCACATACATGGATAGTTTGGATGCAAAGGCCCTGAAAAGAATCCTGCTGGAACCCAAAAACGCACTAATCAAACAGTACGAAAGGTTGTTCGATATTGATGGCATCAAGTTGGAGTTTACGGATGCAACGTTGGATTATATTGTGGAAAAAGCAGTTGAACTGAATCTTGGCGCCAGAGGGTTGCGCTCCATTATAGAAAAAATCATGACCAATGCGATGTATGAGTTTCCCGGGACAAAGAAGAAAAAAGTGGTGATTGATTTGGATTACGCGAAAGAACAATTTGAGCATTCGGTCTATTCATTCTTGGATTGATGGATTGCTATCCAGTGACGATGACACGGATTAATACA
>JAJDJJ010000126.1 GCA_030267125.1 Bacteroidales bacterium OttesenSCG-928-B11 | reverse complement strand
TGATACAGTTACAAATGTTAGCTATTTTCAGAAACATGACAATCTTAGCAATTAACCGACAACCCGTCATACCCTAATATCACGTTTTCGGGCAGGTTTTTCTCCACATCACAGTAGCGTCCCATGCCGTGACCAATATGAGTGAGGATCGCTTTTTCGGGTTGTAGTTTTTCGATAATTTGCAAGGCTTGCTCAAGATTATAATGCGAGTAGTGTTCCTTAATACGCAAAGCGTTCAGTACTAACACTTTCAAATCCCGCAATTTTTCCAACTCCTTTTCTGCGATGAAGCTGGCATCGGTAATATAGGCAAAGTTGCCGATCCGATAGCCCAAAATGGGTAGATGCAAATGTTTAACATGTATGGGGATAACCTCAATATTTTCAATAAAAAACGAATCGTTCTTCACGGGATTGAGGTGTAAATCAGGAACACCGGGGTATTTAAAAGTTTTGAAGGCGTAGTCATAATCTTTGGCGATAACATTCATCACACGAGACAATCCGTAAATCTCCATTGTTTTGTGCATTAAAAAATTAACGGGCCGAATATCATCAATCCCACCAATATGGTCTTTGTGTTCGTGCGTAACTAAGATGGCATCCACCTTGACGATTTGGCTTCGGAGCAACTGCTGGCGCAAATCGGGACCGGCATCGATCAGGATATTTATGTCGCCGATCTCCAAAAACGCCGATGTTCTCAGTCGATTGTCCCGCGAATCTTTTGAATGACAAACTTCGCAAGTACATCCCACAATGGGGACACCTTGCGAAGTTCCGGTACCTAATAGTGTTAATTTCATTAATGGATTAAAGTTCGAAAGAGGAAGTCAAAAATTTCTTTTCATATCCACCTTCACTTTGGGCACATTCTTTATTAATTTATCAGTCCGCGATTCCGTAGCAACGGTGTCGTAGAGGGTTCTTGTCCTCTAAATCGTTTGTATAGAATCATCGGATCTTCAGTGTTTCCACGTTCAAGAATGTTTTTCCTGTAAGAATCAGCCACTTCTTTGTTAAAAACTCCTTTTTCACGGAAAGCCTCAAAAGCATCGCTATCCAACACAGCGGACCAAGTGTAGCTATAATAGCCGGAACTGTAGCCGCCGGAGAAGATATGCTGGAAATAAGGGCTTTTGTACCTGGAGATGATTTCTGGAATCAAACCGATCTGTTTCATCGCATTATCTTCAAAATCAGGGAGGGTTACCTTTGCGGGTTCGGTAATGGTATAATACGACATATCTAAGAAAGAGGCAGCCAGCAGCTCAGTATTGATAAAACCTTGCCCGTAAGTCGCTGCCGCTTCGAGTTTTGTGATCAAGTCATCGGGGATCACTTCTCCGGTTTGATAATGTTTGGCATACAGTTTCATCACTTCCGGTTCGCCTGCCCACTTCTCCATGATTTGGGATGGTAACTCCACGAAATCGCGGCTCACATTCGTGCCTGACAATGATCTGTAATGGCATTTGGAAAAGATGCTGTGCAAACCGTGTCCAAATTCATGGAAGAAGGTTTCGGTTTGGTCGAAGTTCAACAGAGAAGGCTTGTCCCCTACCGGTGGTGTGAAATTCATCACCAATGAAACCACAGGGATCACATTATTACCTTCTTTATCAACATATTGTTCTCTAAAGTTGGTCATCCAAGCGCCGGGGCGTTTGGTAGCACGCGGATGATAATCCATATAAAGGACAGCAATTGTTTTCCCATTCTCTTTCACTTCATAGGCTTCCGCTTCCGGTGAATAGGTCGGGATCGTGTTGTTTTTTTCAAAAGTAATGCCATAAAGGTTATTACAAACCATGAAGATGCCTTGTTTCACGCCTTCCAATGAGAAGTAAGGCCGGATAGTCTCATCATTCAAAGCATACTTCTCTTTGCGTATTTTTTCAGAATAATATCTCCAGTCGGCGGGAGTCAATTGAAATCCGCCTCCTTCTTTTTTAATCATCGCATTATATTCAGCCGCTTCCACTTTCGCTTTCTTCAGTGCCGGTTCCCAAACGGTCATCAGCAAGTCATTCACCGTTTGTGGTGTTTTGGCCATATTGTTATCCAACACGAAAGCCGCATGGGATGGATAGCCCAAAATATTAGCTCTTTCCAAACGCAGATTCACTAGTTCGTCAATGATTAAGGCATTATCAAAAGCACCGGAAGCACAACGGTAGGCGTACGCCTTCCACATCTCTTCGCGCAGCTCCCTGTTTTTGCAGTTTTGCATAAACGGTTCCCAACTGGGCAATGACAATCCGAAAACATACTTACCTTTGGTCTCCTCACTACTGTTTCCAACCTCCAAAGCCGCAGCTAATTGGTCATCGGTAAGCCCTTCTAATTGCGCCACATCATCAACAACTAATTTGTACTCATTCGTTGCCGCGAGCACATTATCTCCAAACTTATTTGACAAAGCGGCTATTTTTTCATTTATCTCTCTGAAACGCGCCTGTTTTTCGGCAGGAACATTGGCTCCGCCGCGCACGAAGTTGTTATATGTTTCCTCCGTCAATCTTAGCTGTTCGGGGGTCAAATTCTCCGTTTGTCTATTTTCATAAACCACTTTCACTTTTTCAAAAAGCCGCGCGTTCAGGTTGATATCATCTCCGTGTTGTGTCACCATTTTATCCAACTCTTCACCCAATTTTTTCATCTCATCATCACCAACGCATTCCCTAAGATTAAAAAATACGGCTTGCACATTATACAACATAGCCCCGCTATATTCGAGTGCTTCGATCGTATTGGCAAAGTTCGGTTTTTCCGTATTTTCGATGATCGATGCGATTTCTTCTTTCTGGATTTTAATACCCTCTTCAAAAGCGGGTTTATAATGTTCCAGTTTTATTTTCTCAAAAGGGGGAACCTGATAAGGCGTGTCCCAAGTTTGGAAAAACGGATTGTCGGCATGTTGCCCTGGCTCATTTTGTTTCTTGCCACCGCAGCCCAACAATAACGCACCTGAAAGTACTAATAGTGTCATTGTTTTTTTCATGAATTTTTACGTTATAAGTTAATGTTAAAAAATGCGATCGCAAAGATAGGAATTAATGATTAATTGGCGAACAACGCCAAATCTTATTTCCCCGAGATTGGTTTTCGGCACAAATGGCGAGTTTTAAATTAAAAAAACAAGAAAAAACTAACACCTGTCGATGTAGCCTTGCAGGCCATCAAAAAGCTGTTTGCGAGCGAAATAGATCCGGCTTTTCACCGTACCCAATTTCATATCCAAAAGATCCGCGATCTCTCGATACTTATAACCTTCAACAAGTAATTTAAAAGGAGCTTTATATTCTTCCGGCAGACGTTCGACCGCAGCCAAGAGTTCTTTTTCCCGCAGCCGGGAATCAGGTTCAATATCGCTTGAATTTCTACTTCGGTTCAAGAGGAATGCTTCATCACTACTATCAAAAACAAGCACATAACGGAAGTTTTTTCGATAATCGTTAATAAATATATTCTTCATGATCGTATAAGTCCAAGCCTTTAGATTAGAAGCCTCCTTGAATTTATCTATGTTCGAAAGTGCCTTTACGTAAGTATCCTGCAATAGATCTTTCGCTTTTTCCTCGTCCGT
>JAJDJJ010000125.1 GCA_030267125.1 Bacteroidales bacterium OttesenSCG-928-B11 | reverse complement strand
TAAATGTACCCTTCCAAAACTTTTTCTATCTTTGCTCTCCGTTAAAAATAAAAATATAGATATATAAAGTATTAAAAATAAATCAATTGTATTAAAATTAAAACGTATGGCAAAACAATTATTCTTAGGAGACGAAGCGATAGCGCAAGCCGCTTTGGACGCCGGTTTATCAGGTGTATATGCCTATCCCGGAACACCTTCCACTGAAATCACAGAGTACATCCAAAAATCCAAACAAGCTGCTGCGGGCAACGTGCACCGCGAATGGGCTACCAATGAAAAAACAGCAATGGAAGCGGCAATTGGTATGTCGTATGCAGGTAAACGCGCAATGGTTTGCATGAAACACGTGGGGCTGAATGTGGCCGCCGACCCTTTCATGAATGTGGCTATTACCGGTGCAAACGGAGGATTGGTGATCGTGGTTGCCGATGACCCTTCTATGCACTCCTCGCAAGACGAACAAGATTCCCGCTATTTTGGGAAATTCGCTTTCATCCCGATCTTCGAGCCTTCCAATCAACAGGAAGCCTATGACATGACGTATGAAGCGTTTGACTATTCGGAAAAATATATGATTCCGGTGATGATCCGAATTACCACTCGCTTGGCGCACTCTCGCTCAGGTGTTGAAACCCAAACAGTGAAACCGCAAAAAGAGATCAAGCTGCACGCTAACAAGAAACAATTCATTCTGTTGCCTGCATTAGCACGGAAATACTACAACGAATTGTTGGCTAAGCAAGCTCCTATGGAGGCAGATTCCGAAAATTCAAAATATAACAAAATCATAGAGGGAAAAGACAAATCCCTCGGAATCATTGCTTCAGGTATCGGTTATAACTATTTGATGGAAAACTTCGTAGGCACAGATTGCCCCTACCCTGTTTTGAAAATCAACCAATATCCGCTTCCCGTTAAAATGATCACTCGTTTAGTGGACGAGTGCGATGCCGTTCTCGTTTTGGAAGAGGGATACCCGTTGATTGAAGAGCAACTGCGCGGTTTACTGAATCGCGGAGGTAATATTAAAGGTCGCTTGGACGGCACCATCAACCGCGTAGGTGAATTGGGACCCAATATGGTCGGTGCAGCATTAGGCATGGAACAAGTGGAAGGCAGTCCGATTCCTGAAATTGTGGCTCCTCGTCCTCCGGCGCTTTGCGTAGCTTGCCCGCACATCGATTCTTATCTGGCTCTGAACGAAGCGATGGCAGAACACGGCGAGGGCAAAGTTTTCGCCGATATCGGCTGTTACACGCTGGGCGCATTACCTCCCTACAACGCGATCTACTCCACGGTGGACATGGGAGCGTCAATTACCATGGCAAAAGGTGCGTCTGACGCAGGTTTACGCCCGACAGTAGCCGTGATCGGAGACTCTACTTTTACTCATAGCGGCATCACATCATTATTAGATTGCATTTGGGAGAAAACACCCGTAACGGTCATGATATTAGACAATAGCACAACAGGCATGACCGGAGGTCAGGATTCCCACGCTCTTGGCAAAATCGAGTCGATCTGTTTGGGGCTGGGTGTGGAAAAAGAACACTTTCACATTATTAAACCATTGAAGAATAAGCATGAAGAGAATGTTGAGATCATAAAGAAAGAGCTGGCATACGAAGGCGTTTCTGTGATTGTTCCAACCCGAGAGTGTATCCAGACACTGAATCGGAGAATGCGTTCGAAAACCAAAAAATAAGCTATTAAAAGTAAGAATAACATAAAATATAAATATATGAAAATAGACATTATATTAGCCGGTGTCGGTGGACAAGGCATCCTCTCTATTGCATCCATTATTGGGTATGCCGCCGTTAAAAAAGGACTATATTTGAAACAAGCCGAAGTGCATGGAATGAGCCAACGCGGTGGTGATGTGCAGTCGAACTTCCGTTTGGCCGATTACCCGATTGCTTCCGACCTAATTCCCAAAGGCAAAGCCGATTTGATAATCTCCGTTGAACCGATGGAAGCATTGCGTTACCTACCGTGGTTATCAAAAAATGGAATGTTGATTACCAACGACCAGCCGTTTATCAATATCTCTAATTATCCGGAAGAGAGCAAACTGAAGGCCGAATTGAACAAATTGCCTCATAAAGTTGTCATTAATGCCGATCAAATCGCAAAGGACTTGGGATCGGCAAGATCAGCTAACATGGTGATCCTGGGTGCCGCTTCCCCTTTCATTGACATGGAATTTTCTGCTTTGGAAAATGCTGTTTCTGAAGTATTTGCAGGAAAAGGCGAAGACGTGGTGAATGTGAACTTAGCTTGCTTGAGAGCGGGTCGGGAGTTTGCAGAGAAAAATAAATAATGGTTTTGTAAACCATAGATAATACACGATTTTTCGCAGAGCTCGCAGAGAATGTTTATAGACAATAATCTTTGCGATCTTTGCGAAAAATTTTGTCATCTTCCAAGTGAAAAATAATGAGAGAAAATTGCTGTAAATTTAAAAGATGCTGTGATCATTTGCCTACCTCGTCTACAAATAATATTATGAATAACTACCAAAAATTAGAAACAACCGACTTCGATTCTTTCTATGACCTAATGGAGAGATCGTTCCCGGCTACCGAACGACGGAGCAAGGATGATGCATTTCTGATTTTCACTTCCGTTCCGTGTTATCAAAAAATCGGATTGAAAAAAGATGGAAAAGTTATTGCGTTATTAGCCTACTGGCTATTCGACGAGTGCTGCTTTATCGATCACTTGGCTGTAGAAGAATCACTGCGCGGACAAGGTATCGGCAAAGATCTGATGACCTATTTCCTGCAGGAGGTGAAAGCTACGATCGTATTGGAAGTAGAACCTCCAAACGACGATATTACACGGAAAAGAATCATCTTTTACGAAAACTTCGGGTTCCATCTCAATACTTTCCCATACACACAGCCCTCGATGCAACCCGGGCAGCCGGAAATACCAATGATGATAATGAGTTATCCGGAATCATTGACTCAGAACCAATTTGAAACAATTCGAAAACGAATTTTCCACAATTGTTACAAAACGAAATAACAACAATATGAAGATACTTGATTGTTTTCGAGCATCTTTTAAATTTTAAAAATATACAGCATGAATGGTTTATGCAACTTATTGATAAATAAGGAAGAATTAAAAGAGAAAGTATTTACCGCCACCACGGAAACAATGATGCTTTTTAAAGAAGCTGCCGGCGAATTTGAAAACTACTTCCGGAAACAGTATTCCAAAGAGCATACTGACATTGAGGTTATCTATCAAAATAAAAACCAACATGAATTTCAATTGAAATTTGGCGGCGATATTCTGATCTTTCTGATGCACACTGATGTTTTCGAATTTTCCCGAAACCATGAAGTGATGCGTACTAAATACATCTCCGAAGATAAAGACCGCTCCTACTGTGGCATGATACAGGTATTCAACTTTTTATCCGACTCTTTCAAATACGACCGGATCAATGACCTTGGCTACATGATCGGACGAATTCTGATTAACAAGGAAAAACATTATTTTGTAGAAGGGAAAAGGGAACTTGCGCAAATACTGAATAATTTCAGCACAAATAAAATGGATGCCGAATCAGCAAAAGAAATCTTACATTCTGCGATCAAGTATACCGTCAATTTTGATCTTTTGCTCCCAGATTACAATACCACAAAGGAGATTTCAGTACAGGACATCATGCGTATGGAAGACTCCATGATCACCGTGGCGACAGCTAAACGGCTGGGTTTCAGGTTCGAAAAGGATAACGGAGAATAGCATACTTTTTTTTCGCCAAAGTATTGGATGTTTTAGAAAA
>JAJDJJ010000124.1 GCA_030267125.1 Bacteroidales bacterium OttesenSCG-928-B11 | reverse complement strand
TTATCATAAATAAAAAGACCTTCGGGAATTTGATTTCCTCGAAGGTCTCTTGTTGTGTTGGTTGTATCGTTACATTTTAATCATCTTCTCCGTACTACCATCGATATCAATATAATACATTCCGGTGGGGAAATGATTAACACTGATCTTTAATTTTTCTCCTTTTACATTTTTATTTTCAAAAACCTTCTTCCCTGCAGAATTAAAAATTACTACCTTATTTATCTCTTTCTCAGATTTAATAATTACATATTCTGTTGCAGGATTCGGATAAACTTTGATTTCAATTTCTTTGAAATCTTCAATTCCTACTTCCTGAGCAAATTTAACCGTAATGCTATGGTTTGAAGTAATATTGGTAAAAGTATAAGTATCTTCTGTCCCAACTTTTATCCCATTAACAATAACTTCTTCAATGAAATAACCTTGATTTGCAATCATTGTAAAAGTTGCGTTGCTACCATGTTGATATTCGTTGCTTCCGGCAGGATTGATTGTGCCGTTACCACCGTTAACGCTTGCGGTAATCGTATAACGTTTTAATTCGAATGATACAACGATAGTATGGCTTTCCGTTACATTGTCGAAAGTATAACTTCCGGCGGTGATAGCTTGCTGATTGTTTATTCCATCTATCAAAACAGATTTGATTTGGTAAGTATCATCAGCAACAAAAGTGTATGTTTGAGATTCGCCATGTCCTAATGTGATAATTCCTTCGGGCTCAATTGTGCCGCCGATTCCGTTAACGCTTGCGGTAATTGTGTAAAGTTCGCGGGTGACAACCACACGGTAGACAAGTTCCGTCGTCCCGTCTTCAGCGGTCACTGTGATCGCAAACGGATTTGATCCAACGATAAGGTTATCCTTTAACCCGTCGCCAACAACTGTCGCGCCCGCATCGTTTGCCGTCGCCTCGATCGTGAGTTGTGTTATATCATTTGCAACCGTGACCGTGTAATCCAATGTCGCAGGGTTAAACGCCGGGGTCAATGTGCCTTCGCTGACGGTTAAATCAGATAAAGTTGCGTCAATAATTGGTGGTGCAACACCGTTTACCTTAACGATACTTTCGGCTGCGGGACTTGCGGGCGTAATGTCGGTGTTATAAAAGGCATTTGTAGCCGCATTGCAGAAATAAAGTTCTTTTGCTTCATTGCCTTTCGTAAGCTGTGAGCCTCTGAACATATCAGTGCAATAGTCAGAGCCTACTGACGTTAGCGAAGTCGGCAAGGCAAACGAAAGTGGCAGCAATGTCAGCGAGCCTCCGGAGTTGAAATAAGCGAAGAAATTACCTCCTACAGTTGTGATATTCTCTGTATTGAACGAGCCGTCAGGCAGCGATGTCAGCGAACCGCCTTCGGCCGGCGGCTTGGCGTAGGGCGGGGTTCACAAAAGTTTGCGCGGGTGTGAAACTTTCAAATTCCGGCTAAACTTTATGCGGGCATACACCCCGTCTTACGCCAAACCGCTTGTTGGGTGCAGTGGTTTTATCCGGGTACCAATTATTTTTCAAGGTCAAGCAAACGATTTCCATTTAATACACACATTTTCTCAATATCTTCTCGCCTTTTAATTGTTAATTCAATGGCACACCTCAAAAAAGAAAATATATCTGCTTTTTCGTTAGAATTCATTATACATTCATTACAGTAAGCATAGCGGTATCGTTCCCATATTTCTTGTGTTAGTTTTAATTTTCTCATGGATAATGTATCAATAGTATCCGCTATAACATCGTTTATTTTTTTCTTCAATAAAGAATCTTCTCGTAGTAACTGCACCCTAAGGCAATGTCGTAAGGCTGGACCGATTCCTTCACTATAAGAATCACAATCGTTATATATAGGAGAGAATATATCATAGTTAGCAGAGAACATATCTGACAGTTGTTTTAAATTTTCAAAATCTATTTTTTTACTGTTGAGAATTAGCGAGTCTATAGACATTTGTGCCATAGAAATTTCTGTAAAAAAGATAAAAAAATTAGAACTATTTTTGCTGCGTTATTCATAAATAAAATGGTGTTTATTATGTTGATAATATATTTACAGTTTTTATATATCTCCACGTAGCCAATCGCTCTAATGCCAACTTTCTGATTGCAGTCATATTTGACGAGGCTCTTTTAGAAAAATCAAAATCTTTGTTATCTTGCAAATATCTTTTAGCACGACCTTCTCCTTGAAAGTAAACGTAAATCCAGAAAAATTCTTGGTTAATATCAGGCGATATTTGTAATACCGCTCTCAATAAGTGGCTATTGTATGGTATCATCTTCATCAAATATCCATTCTTCCTTAATATGTATTTGTTGTGGTGGCGGCGGTGGCGGATCAGCTTCGCTTATCGGATTATCATCTCCTATATTGTCATAAACAATCGTATCTATATAATCGACAGGCATTCCAACTGCACTGCTCAATTGAGTATTGTGAGATATATCAACATATTCTGCTCTGTGAGGTTTACAACTGTCATAAAACCAAAAACGGATATTAGCCAAATTATTATGAGATAGATTTAGCTTTTTTATAGGCGACTTTAGAGAAAAGAACCCTGTCAAACTATTATTCGACAAGTTAAGCTCAATCAATGTAGGTATTTCTTTTTCTACATATAAAGTATCTTTTAACAGATTAAATGAAAGATTTAATTTTTCTATTCCTTTCGGTAAATAACAAATAATAAAAGTATCTAACTGATTTTTAGATAAATTCAACGATTTAATTGAGAAACTCGACAAATCAGGAAACTCAGTTATATTGTCGTTCGATAAATCGTAATGCTCCACTATTGAATCTTCGGACAATAACAACAAGATTTCCAATTTAGTTACATCTACGATTAGTTCATCTGATTGTTTCGTTGAACCGTTCTTATTATTACCACAAGATAACAATAGAAGTGAACTGATTATTAGGGAAAATATTTTTTCCATTTGATTATTTATCCTGAAAATCATTTTTAAATTCATCTACAGCCGCATCAAATACGCCTTGATTGTATTTACGCATATATTCATGCATTCGTTCTCCTTGTTTACCATCATTATTAAACTCCCAACGTGTATATGTATTATTCCATATAAAAAAAATACTTACAAATTCTTCACTATACCCTTGTCCTAAGAGCCACTTAGCAGCTGGATCAGCAACATATCCATCTGTAAAACCTGCATTTTCAGCAAATCGGAGTGCATCTTCGTATCTTGCTTGGTGATTTGCGTGTTGTGATTCATGAGCTAGGATAATAACCAATGCCTGCTCTTTTGTTTGTATTTTACTCCAATCATACCCAACATTATCGCCTTTTAAAATAAGATTCCATCCATTAGTATTTATATATCTTTCGTTGAAAACCATGTGATATGATTCCCGAGAAACAGGATTCATGTGTGCACCTACGTTAACCCCAAGGTCTGCTACTCTAAAGGTCATCCGCACAATTTTATTCTCAAAATAAGAAAGTAGATTTTTTATAACAGAATTGCTTCGCAAAACCTTTATTAATTGTTCGTGGAAAACACCGCTTGTGCGGAAAAAGAAATTTTGTATATTTTTCACACCATCTTCTTGCCCGGGATTTATAGCACAGATTGCTTCTTGTGTTGCAAAATCTTTTGAAGTGAAACACAAACCATCTCTTGTAGTAACGATAACTTCCTCTAAAGGTGAAACAGTTAGTTTTTCGCCATTTTCATCAATGCCCTGTACTTTTACTTGATATTCCTTATATTCTATTCCGTTTCTGTCTGTTTTTAAGGCAGGCGTTTCTTCTTCCAAAAACAAATAACCGTAATATTTTGCACTTAAATTTTCAG
>JAJDJJ010000123.1 GCA_030267125.1 Bacteroidales bacterium OttesenSCG-928-B11 | reverse complement strand
AAATGGCGAACTTCATACCGTTGAGGTGGATGTGGAACAGGAGGAGATTATCCGGAGGTATTTCGATAAATCTCCTAAAAAAGAACAGATCACATTGCATATCGGCGAAGCACTGAAAATCATTCCCACTATCGACAAATATTGGGATTTAGTGATGATTGATGCTGATAAACGGGAATATATTGACTATTACGACATGATCCTTCCACGCCTTCGGGTAGGCGGCATCATCTTGGTTGATAATGTATTGTGGAGTGGGAAAGTGGTTGAGGAGGTGAAAAATAATGATAAAGATACGAAAGCGATCATGGCTTTCAACGATTATGTACAAAAAGATCCTTCTGTGCGAAATGTGATGCTCCCTTTCCGAGACGGAATGATGATGGTGGAGAAAGTGAGATGATGAGATAATTAGATAAAAAGATAATGAGAATAGATATTTTAACCCTTTTCCCTGATATGTTTTCCGGTGTTTTTTCGCACTCGATCTTGAAACGGGCGATTCAGAAAGGTCATCTGGAGGTTCAATGCCATGATATTCGGGATTATACATTAGATAAACATCGCCGGGTGGATGACTATCCGTTTGGCGGTGAGGCCGGCATGGTGATGATGATCGAGCCAATTGCCCGCTGCATTGAACAGTTGAAGTCGGAACGCGATTACGATGCGGTCATCTTCATGTCACCCGATGGTGTTCCTTTCAAGCAAACAGCGGCAAACAGACTATCCATGATGCAGAATATCATCATTTTGTGTGGTCACTATAAAGGAATTGACGAGCGCATTCGTGATATTTATGTGACGGAGGAGATCAGTATCGGCGATTATGTGCTCTCCGGCGGCGAAATTGCGGCTATGACCGTGGTTGATGCCGTGGCGCGTGTCATTCCCGGCGTGCTTAATGATGAGACTTCCGCTCTTTCCGACTCTTTCCAAGATGGACTACTTTCGGCTCCGGTTTATACCAGACCCGCTGATTATAAAGGAAATAAAGTTCCGGATGTGCTACTCTCCGGCAATGAACGGTTGATTAGAGATTGGAAATTAGAACAGCAATTAGAGAGAACACAGAAGAGAAGACCTGATCTTTTGAATAGTTGACATGGCGACCCTTGTTTCAATGGATTATGCCGCGGGAACAATTCTCTATAGATTATTGTTATTTTTACCGAATCAAAAAAACATAAACGCATGAAAAATCCCACATTATTGAAAATCCGCTGTGTACAACATGAAAGAAGCGGCTATGGCAAAGAAGACATTGTTGTAAAAAGTTATTTGGAAACCATTGTCTACTATAATGCCAATGGAAAAGCAATTAAAGAAGAACATTTTTTGCCAAACGGCGAATTGGAAACGATCCTCGAAAATGAATATAACGACCAAGGGTTGGTGACGGTGGCCAAACAGTTTGATAACGACATTACCCGTTATGAATTACTTTTGGCAAACTTAGAATTAGCCAGAACTCAGATCCGCAATACGCTAAATATCTTCAATCATAATCTTGTTACGATACTGGGATTGCCTTCGAATGTCAGGATAGAACCCGATACGAATATCTTAGCCTATTCGCTGCCGATAGAAAGCGAAGAGTACTGGACCGGCGAAGCAAATGAGCACTCGCCTACCTTGCAACAAATGGCATTGGCTGTGAAGATGAATACACATCAGGACAAGCTGATCAGGGCAGAGCGACTGCCCACAATTGTGGCTGTAGCCGGAGACCATTTAGACGGCCCCATTACGATAGAAGTGCCTCCTATCAACAAAAATTTTAATTACTGGTATGTTGGAGTCGGAATAAAGTACAGTTTTTCTTCTTTGTACAAAACCCAGCAAGCTGTCAACAAAAGCAAACTTACACTTCAACGTGTAAAAGAGCAATATGATGATGTGAAAGAACAAACGGAATTAGCTATCAGAAGCGACTTTATTCGTTATCTGGAAGCGTATGAACAGCTAAGCACACAAGAGAAAAGTGTAGAACTGGCGCATCAGAACTATAGCGTGATTCATAATCGCTACCAAAACGATATGGCTTTAATTACCGATATGCTCGATGCCAGTAATTCGAAATTAGATGCGGAACTTCAACTGGCAAATGCCCGTATCAATATCATTTTTAATTATTACAAACTTCAAAAAACAGCAGGAAATTTATAAATCAACTACTATATTAATATGATGAACATGAAACATAAGACAAAAAAAAGGCTTTACAATATTGTAGTCGGAATAGCTATTGCCATAGGACTAACTTTTATATTCTCTCGTTTTGTGCATTTGGGAAATGTGGAGTATACCGATAATGCACAGGTGCGCCAATTGATAGTCCCTGTCAACTCCCGGGTTCAGGGATTTATCTCAAAAATATATTTTGACGAATATCAACCGGTTAAAAAAGGTGATACGCTGGCGTTGATTGAAGATACCGAATTTCGTTTCCGTCTAGCGCAGGCAGAGGCAGATTACCAGAATGCCCTGTCCGGAAAATCGGCCATGACAGCCACCATCTACACTACGGAAAATAATATTGCCGTATCAGATGCGGGAATTGAAGAGGCTAAGATCCTGCTGGAGAATGCCGAACGTGAATATCGTCGCTACAAAAATTTGTATGAACAAGATGCGGTTACCAAGCAACAATACGATGATGTAAAGACCAATTACGATGCGTTGAAAGCCCGATATGAGCAGTTGCACCGCCAAAAGCAATCTACTTCTCTTGTTAAACAGGAGCAGACACAGCGCTTAGATCAAACGGTAGCCGGTATTAAACTGGCGGAAGCGGCATTGGAACTGGCTCGATTAAATTTATCGTACACGGTCATCATAGCTCCCTGTGACGGTACCACCGGACGCAAAAATATTCAAGAAGGACAGTTGATACAACCCGGACAAACCTTAGTCGATTTGGTGGATGAGAATGACAAATGGGTAATCGCAAATTACAAAGAGACACAAACAAAACATATCCAAGAGGGATTGCCGGTGCAGATAGAAGTAGACGCCATTCCGGGCGTTGTATTCAAAGGTGTGGTAAAGTCGGTTTCCCGTGCCACCGGAGCCAGCTTTTCGTTAATTCCACAGGATAATTCAGCAGGCAATTTCGTGAAAGTTGAACAACGGATTCCCGTCAGAATAGAGTTTACCGGCGACAATAAAGCCGAAGACCTGCAACGTATAGCTGCCGGGATGAATGTAGAATGTGAAGTAAAATATTGAGCAATATGCACGAAACAGGACCTTTTTCTATTCCCGCCATCAAAGAGTTTGTCCCGGAAAAAATAAAACCGTGGATATTGGTTTTCTTTGTCATCATCTTTCAGCTTTCGGGTGGGGTTTACTTAGCCGCTGTCAGTGAGATGGTCGGAACATTATCTCTTATGCAGGAAGACATTATGATGGCAGGCTACGCTTCGCTGGTCGGTCTTGCCCTTACCTTCACGATCATGTTCCGCCTGAAATTCAGGTTTACCTCCAAGAGTTCTCTTCTGATTTGCTGCACCGCCATTATTATCGGGAACCTCATCTGCATGCATACCCATAGTGTACCGGTTTTAGTAGCCACCTGTTTTTTTACCGGCTGTTTCAGAATGTGGGCAACCTTTGAGTGTAACTCTACCATCCAGCTTTGGATTACTCCCAAACGCGACCTCTCTATCTTTTTCTGCTTCATCTGCATTTTAGTACAAGGGAGCATACAGTTCTCCGGAATTGTCACGATTTACACCGCCTTCTTCTCGGCATGGGAATATATGCACCTATTAGTCATCGGACTATTATGTTTGGTGATGCTTGTCACGCTGATTCTATTTCGTAATTGCAGAACAATGCCCAAGTTGCCGCTTTATGG
>JAJDJJ010000122.1 GCA_030267125.1 Bacteroidales bacterium OttesenSCG-928-B11 | reverse complement strand
GAGATGAGCGCTTCTGAACTTTATATTTTTAAGGGGATTGATTTTGTGACGAAGGACTATTTCAAAAATAACGCTACGGTGGGGAATTATCTAAGGAAGGCTTCTCAAAATGCCTATTTGGCAACCGGATTGGGAATTGCGGGTAGCGTGGGAATTGTTTTGGGCACGACAGTTTTTGAGGACTCGAAAAGTAAAAATGCCTGGATCATTGGAGGCGGCATCGTTTGCGCATCATCTCTCTTCTTTCTTACTTTATCTTGGAATAATATCTATAAAGCAGGAAAACTACTTGATATTAACGAAAATAATGCGCTTTACCTCACACCTGGACAACACGGTGGTTTGGGTATAGCCTTACGTTTTAAGTAAATATAAATCCCATTATCATACATGGCACTTTTAGTCGCTCTTGATTTTATATCTTTTAAATTCACCGATCTGATCGACATTTTTTTAGTCGCATTGATTCTTTTTGAGTTATACAGTTTGCTAAAGGGAACTTCCGCTATTCGCATTGTTTGGGCTATCGCTCTGCTGTATGTCCTCTATAAGTTAGCCACACTTTTTCATTTGGGACTTATTTCCGATATCATGGGGCAGGTCATCAGTGTGGGAATGATTGCGCTGATAGTCGTCTTTCAACCGGAGATTCGGTCGTTTTTGCTCTTTATCGGGAACCGGAATTTCATCCAGTTCATTGGCGGGAAATTCAGCCGCAAAGATGACCCGCAGTTGCGCCTGGCGGATATTGACGCTATTGTGCAAGCGTGCAAGCGGATGTCGGCGAGCAAGACCGGTGCGTTGATCATCATTGCGAAAGAGGCTCCGTTAGAGGATTTTCTCAATACCGGAGAACAGATCGATGCCCGGGTTTCCCGCGAGTTATTGGAAAATATCTTTTTCAAAAATAGTCCGTTACATGACGGAGCGGTAGTCATTAAGAGTCATCGCATTGCGGCAGCTCGTTGCATATTACCGGTTTCCCGCAAAGCCGATCTACCCACCGATTTGGGTTTGCGTCACCGTTCCGCCATCGGTGCCACTACTTCCACAGATGCCCTCGGCGTGATTGTTTCCGAACAAACAGGGAGTATCTCTTTCTGCAAAAGCGGTGAACTTACCCGTGATATTTCGCCTATCGTGCTAAAACAGATGCTGACGGACGAGTTGGTGACAAGTGTGGCGGCGGAAGCGGAATCAACCCCTCACAATCCTTCCTGAAATCACACTCTCTCCATCCAAAATCCGATAGATATAGATTCCCGAAGGCAATGAAACGGGCAGCTGCCTGTGGATAGTCGCGGGAATGCAGGGGGTGACATTTTTCTCAAATTGATCGATGACAATGCCTGTGATAGTGTAAATTGTGATTTGTTGCCGTTCGTTTTCAGGGATATATTCAAAAGTAAGTTGTTGGCTGAAAGGATTGGGATAAACCGTGATTTCTCTTCTGGGAGTGGTAGGCGAAGGTTTCGCTCCCGCTGATTTTTCATGGAAAAACGCAACTTTGTCAATATAGAGCCGGGTGGTGCCGTCATCGGTGAAATCGGCAATAAAAGCAATCTCGCAGCATTGGGATTGTATTTCAATATCATCGATTTCAATCTGATAGAACTGCTCATTGGGATCGATAGGTATCATAATAATGGAATCACTTTTGGAAAAATGGCGGATGGCGATTTTCGCCTGCGGGTCACCTTCGGTTTTAACCCACACTTTCAGTAGATATTTCCCATTTTCTATTTTGGTGATGGCTTGTCTTGCTTCACCATTGCCATGGAAAGCGAGGGAGTAGTTCCCATCTAACCTGGTCATAGATGTAAGGGAAACACATCCGGTTGTATCCCAGTTGGATAGAAAAATCTCGTTACTCCCGTCGGCGCGGGTGTGATCACTGTCGAATGATGCGTTAGCTAGCACGTTTTTGGGATATTTAACCATTTGCGAATCCATCCATTGTAGTCTCTTGTGTAACCAATCCCGCAAGAAACCGATCTCCTCCGTCCAGCTACTGCTGATGTAATAATTAGGCCACACCTCAGCATGCCAACGGTTCCAAGCTTGTGAGTTGCGCTTTTCGGCCTCTTGGAGCAGTAACACTAACGAGTCAATTTTGCCATTTACATTCTGTGCGCTCAAATTCGTGTTTCTGTAATGCGCCCATCTCTCATGTAATTCTTCCTTGAAAATAGTGTCATTTAATAATTTGTGAAACCAAAAAGGAATATCGGCGATAACTTCGTTCCACGACCAACCTTCCGGAGACCAACCATTCCGGTAACTTGCGTTTCCCATTGCGATATTAAAATCCCAGATAGAAAATTTGAAACGGGGATCTTTGCTGTCCCGGTATTTATACATAGGCGTACTCAACCGATACGCATCTATATTATGGGTTATTTCTTGGGCGAGGATATAGTCCAAGGCTGATGTGACATCTAACTGTCTGCGGTAACCACTATCGGGATTAGCGTAATGGTCACCTGCCATTATATTTTCAAATTGATGCACCCGGCTGATGATATAGTCGCGCTGAGCACCCATGTCTTCGTTAAAGTCTTCATCATCGGGATATTTGTATTGGAAATAGTGCCAACTTGACACATCGTTAAATTTGTCGTAATTTCGGTGACGGGATCTAAATCCAGGCTCATCAGCCCGGTCTATCTCAAGCAAATACCCCCCGGTTAGCGCATCATCGGAACTCCCCGGTTTGGGGATGTCAAGACGGTGTGCCCCCCGTCTCACTCGAGCAGCCATAATGTAAACTCCCTGATAAATCCCATTGAGCACCACTTCGCAATATTTCCCTGTGGGGACATACTCTAAATAACCGCGGCAAAGGTCAAAAGTGAGCACATCTCGGATCATACTGCGGTCGCTGTAAGGCGCAAGCAATGCCCAATCGCTGTCAGCGCCCATGCCCAAAATGTCGGCATCCATCTTGCTCCCGCTCGCATTTTGGGTTCGCAAGCCAAACGGCTTCTTGTCGGAATGATAATAGGAGCTATTCCCCCTATATTTAATCCCTATTTTTCCATGATAGTTTATGATATTTTTGTTTGATAAATTCGAGGAATTGGAATCTGAGATGCTGTTTCGAGCGCCGTCGGTTCTGTAAATGACGGTCATGTCAGCCTCCACCCTCCGGTCTTCTTCTTTATCTGCCATCCGCTCATTCAAACTGATGATTACAATCGGAAGATTGGAACTGGCAAATGATACGGATTGATTAGGATGGAAAGGATAAAGCGGATCGTCAATAGCCTGAGCATAAACCATAGAACTAGAGAGAAGAAAGATGATGAGAAAAAGAGAGAAAAAAGAACTGCAGAGTGGTTTTAAGATGGTAGTAATTGTTTTTTTCATATCGATTTAAAAATTGTAAAAGTTATTTTATTATTCCATAGATCTCTTGTGTCTCGTAGCCCCACTGCCAGTGAGTTCGCCAATAATTCACGCTAATTTCATTATCAGAGAAAGAACCGTTAAATTTACAGAGGCGATCATTTCTAAATTCGGGATACGTAAGAGTTCCCGATTTGTCAACAACAGGATATATTATACCATGAATTGTTGCCGGATTAATATCGTTGCCATAGCTCGGCTCAATAGCATTGGATGTATAGGTGATCTTTAATCTGTCGGTATCATATTTCTCAATTTTGCCCACATAAATTATTGTATCATAAATAGGAATCCCCATCGGATTGTCTTCACCGCAGTAGGCAATGCCATGAATAGTTGTAAATTCATATTCGCCTACATACTTATCGCGACAATCAGGCTCGGATTCGGGTGTAGGCTCGATCGGGTTTTCACATGAAATTAGTGTAAGCATCACAAAAATAATGAGGTTTAACCCAAAACTAAAATTTTTAAAGAATGATTTCATTGTTGCCTTTTTTAAGATTGCGAAAATAATAAAAAGATTTTCTCAAAACATTTCACGTCAGGGCAAACGCATTAAAATTTCCATAAAGTAATC
>JAJDJJ010000121.1 GCA_030267125.1 Bacteroidales bacterium OttesenSCG-928-B11 | reverse complement strand
GCTAGCGCATATATGGACGATGTGACTATTGACTTAGCGCCGGATTGCATTGAACCGGAAGGTTTAACTATTTCAAACATCGGAGGGCGTACCGCGCAAATCAACTGGATCGCAAGCACCGGAAATCCAGACTATTATGATTTAGAAATTATTGAAACCGCCACTGAATATTCTGTTGTTCAAGAAAACTTATACGGTGAAACATCATACTTAGCTGAAGGTTTAGATCCCAACACGTCTTATACCGTTAAACTATACTCGGTTTGTGAAGGCGGCGCTGTTTACAGTCCTTTGGTTACAACCACTTTCAACACACTGAACACTACCGATTGCGCAACCCCCAACCTCTTCAAGGTCTCTAATGTAACGGCTTACACCGCGGATCTTTCATGGGTTAAAGACGGATTGCACGATAATTACTATATCGAATACAAAACGGCTTCTGCCATAGCTTGGGAAAATGAGACTATTAATTCCTATAACTCATTGGAATTATTTAATTTAACACCAGCATCTACCTATACTGCTCGTATCCGATCTATTTGCGATGATGACGAAAATAGCGCTTGGGCAACGATCACTTTTGAGACTCCTTGCGCAACTATTATCTCTATGCCCTTTACCGAAAATTTCAATAACACGCCGGACGGGGACAATTCAAACGGGTTGCTTCCGCATTGCTGGGCATCAAATAATTCACACACTGCAAATAAACCTTACGTAAACACTCAAACAACAATAAATGAGCAATTCCACAGCGCATACGGTGCATTAGACTTCCAGCATGCTCCTGGTTATAATATTGTGATACTACCTCCTATTGATTTGAGTGAAAGTGGATATAACTTAAATGATCTGGCTGTTAATTTCTGGGCCAAAGCCGAAAATATCACCGCTGGAGAATTCCACTTGGGCGTGATGGGCAACACAATGGATACAGCAACATTCACTCCTGTTTATGCTATAACATTGGATTCCACTACTATTTGGAAAGAGTTTTATATTCCTTTGACTGATTATGAAGGAGATGGACAATATATCGCATTCAGATGGAGAAATGCAAGTGACAATTCTGTATCTGTAGATGATATTTATATTGATTTTACCACAACCTGTACACGTCCTGAATCATTAACCATGGATAGTGTTACCGCACACGAAGTCTATTTCTCTTGGGTAGATGAAGTAAACGTTTCCTGGGAAGCTGTTTGCGTATCGTCAAACGATGCCTTAAACTGGGCTAACGCCGTTCCGGTTAGCGGATTGGCCGGAAATCTCTCTAACTTATCTCCCAATACAAAATACACGCTTTATCTTCGCACAACTTGCGGATCAGACTCTTACAGCTTGCCGCTATCTTTCTCATTCACCACCGCATGCGCTCCCATCACGCCCGGCGACCTGCCTTATACAGAAGATTTCAACAACTACGGAGCCGGTTCTAGCACCTATTTCCCAACTTGTTGGACAAGAGCATCGCAGACTTCAACAACAAATCCTTACATTAGCTCAACATACAACTCTTCGCCGGGCAGCTTGTATTTCCTTGGCAATGCAACCAATTACGTTTCAGCCGTTACGGAAAAATTCGACATGCAGGTGAATACCTTGCAGATGACGTTTGAGTTCCGCTCAGGAAATTTAAGTGTGCCAATTACCATTGGCGTGATGACTAATCCGAACGATCCGACCTCTTTTGACACAATTACATCTGTATTTGCTTCAAAAATAAATACTTGGGAAAAGCACACCGTTTATTTGAATAATTACCAAGGCACGGGACAATACATTGCATTCAGAACAATCGGAGCAACCGCGGTATATTTAGATGATATTAAAATAGATCTGGCACCAGATTGTATTCCTGTGCAGAACCTTGCAATATCCAACCTGACGACCTCATCGGCAGACTTCACTTGGACGGGACCGGAAAACGCGGAATCTTATGAAATCGAAGTGGGTCTTCCTGGCTTCACACCCGGTGATGGATCCGCTGTTATCACAGCTGTCGCAACCGATGATTTCTACAATATCACACCCGGTGATCTGGATGAGGCAAAGGCGTATGTTTTTGCTATACGGAGTTTCTGCGGCGGCGATGACGGTGAAAGCATTTGGACCTTGCTGAACTTCGCCACCATTGCCGATGAAACGTATGGCGACGAGATATGGCACGGGTATGTTTATAAATCGCCAACCCCCGACGTGCCGGCAAACCGTTTCGGCACATACTTGGGTAAAGTTTTCGAACAACCGATTTTCAACCGTGATCCGGGTTCCAGCACCACTATCTCCTGGACTGGTGATAGTGCGGTGTGGGCGGGCACTGCTCCTTCAGAATATTTCGCCGTGCGTTATAAGATGACCTACGATTTCCCTTGCGATTACTACACCTTCACTTTTACCGGCATCGACGACGCTATCAGATTTAGTGTGGACGGTGGTCAAAATTGGGTTTCACTGTGCCATACCAACGGCAATTGCGGACCGCAATATTCTTGGACAACCTTAGCATATCCTACCGGAACTTTTACCGGAAAAGCCCAAATGGACGGTCCTGCCGATCTGATACTTGAGTATTTTAATGCGGCTGGTGGCAAAAAATGTGCTTTCAGCTATGCGCCCGCGGCAATAGGCATTTCCACGTCTGATATTAAGATCAATTCCATTGATGTGGATTTTACAGACGGCGAAGAATGGGATATCATCGTTTCCACTTCTGTACAAACAGACTTGACCAACCCCACAAACGTGGTAGCAAATCATACGGGCATAACCTCCAATCCCTACACAATACCTGGTTTGACTCCGGAAACCATTTATTATATTTATGCCAAATTAGCATGCGGCACGGTTTGGGGCAATACCTCGGCGACAACGCTTCCCTCCTGCCCCGCGGTCACCAATCTCCAGGCTACTGCAACCACAACAAATACCGCGACTGTTACTTGGGTGGAAAACGGCACCTCCACGAATTGGGAAATAGAGTATGGCAATGCAGGTTTTACTTTAGGAACCGGATATACTGCTACAGTAAGTGGAACACCCTCTTATAACATTACTGCGAATCTTTCCGCTTCAAACAGTTACGATTTCTATGTACGTTCAATCTGCTCCTCGTCCGATACAAGCGCTTGGTCGGCGAAAGGAAATTTCGCCACAGAGTGTGATGTTATCACTCAACTTCCATACACTGAAAATTTCAACTCTTATTCCCCGGCAAGCACCAGTGACAGAAATGTTTTCCCCAACTGTTGGAGTAGATATTCGACTGGCGCCAATTTGCCTTATATAGCAAATTGGGGAACTACCCATGTGTATGAAGGCACGGGGTACTCTCTCGATTTTGCATATACGCCAACTTATTACACATTAGCCATACTTCCGGCTTTTGACACGTCAATACCTGTAAATACATTAACTGTCTCTTTCCAAGGTAGAAGCGGAACAGGAAGTTCCGGCAACTTTACCATCGGTGTAATGGACAACGCTCTTGATTACAGCTCTTTTGTACCGGTTGACACTGCGCACAACCACACCACCGCTTTCCAACCGTACGCCATTAGCCTGGCTTCTTATACCGGAACGGGGCAAATTATTGCTTTTAAATGGGAAGGTGGAAACAGTAACGGCTACTATCTTGATGAATTAGTAATTAATTATGCCACAGCGCTTACCTGCGCCGTCCCGACCGGCTTGACGGCAACCAACATCGAGGCGAACTCGGCCACCGCGGGCTGGAACGCGTCAGCAACGGCCGTGACCTATACGCTGGAGTACAAAAAGAGCGCCGACGCGACCTACAACGCTCCGGTTACCGGCATCGCGACCACAAGCCATCCGCTCACAGGTTTGGAAGCGGGCACGCAATACGACGTGCGTGTTAAGAGCGTATGCACCGACGGCGAAAGCAACTTCACCGCTGCTTTCACCTTCACGACGGAATCGAAACCTTGTCCGGAACCCACAAACCTTTCCGTTTCCCAAATCACGGGCGAGTCA
>JAJDJJ010000120.1 GCA_030267125.1 Bacteroidales bacterium OttesenSCG-928-B11 | reverse complement strand
TCCTCTTTTTCTTATTTCCTTTTTATTATTTTTGCCCCACGAATCGAGCATGATAGAATCGTCTTCCCAATGGATGGCCATATCTATCATACGAATCGCATACGACCTTAGAAATAAAAAACATAACCGTATGAGCAAAGCAAAGAGCAAAAGGCTAAAATGGGAAACTCTGTTGTTGAGATTGCTATCGGTTCTCGTCGTCTATATACTTTGCAAAGTACTTTTCACCTTATTTAACATTCATTCGTTCAAATCCGGTTCGGAAAGTGAAGGCTTCAGTTATTGGATAAATCTGATATGGGGTGTGCTGCGTTATGACTTGGCCGCTATTTCGTTCATCAACATGCTTTACATTTTCTTAACGATGCTTCCATGCGAGTTTACCTACCACCCACTCTACCGAAAAACTACCGCTATACTCACTTTCTACACCCCCAACATCCTCGCCTTCGCCTTCGATTTCATCGATATCATATATAGTCGTTTCACACAACGGCGTATGACCTTCGATGTATTCAAGTTTGCGGGAAACGAAGAGAGTATGGGTGCGTTAATTCCTATCTTTTTGCGGGATTATTGGTATGTTTTTATTCTTTTTCTGCTTATTATAGGACTGTTCATCTTTGTCAATGTGAGATTAGGGAGAAGCCAGGCAGAGAGCAATACCCGGTTTTCCTATTGGCTCGCCATACCTGTCTTAATCGTTTTCATGGGGTTGAGCGTTTTGGGTGCACGCGGAGGCTTTCAAATGCGACCACTTGCAGAGGCTAATGTCTCGGCACACGCCAAACCGCAGCACTATATGCTCGTCTCCAACACCCCATTCACCATGATTAAATCTGTCGGGAAGAGCGGTTTGGAAATAAAGCACTTCCTTTCTGAGGAGGAGGCTGAACGGCTATTTCCAACACGCTGGACGGCAAAACCCGGCAAACGGTTCTCCTCTCCGAACATCGTCATTTTGATTATGGAGAGTTTTTCGGCGGAGTTTTCCAAAGAGCTGAATCCTAACCGGGAACGATCACTCACACCCAACCTCGACTCGATCGGCAGACTGGGAATGATGTTGCCATTCTATGCCAACGGCACCCGTTCCATGGAGGGACTGCCCGCACTCTTGGCCAGCCTGCCCACTTGGATGGACGGAGAGTATCTCACCTCACAGTATTCGAACAACCAGATCACGGCATTGCCGGCGTTACTAAAAAGATATGGCTATACTACAGCGTTTTACCACGGTGGCAAAAACGGAACGATGCATTTCAATACGTTCACCCAGCTGGCTGGTTTCGATTATTATTTCGGTAAAAACGAATACGGAAATGACGCCCACTTCGATGGCAGCTGGGGTATTTATGACGACTATTACCTGCCCTATTGTGCGCGAGAAATTTCAATGTTAGACACACCGTTTCTAGCCTCAGCCTTTACGCTCTCCTCACACCACCCCTTCCATCTTTCCAAGGAATACTTAAAGATCCGACCCGATGCGGAGAAAAGTATGCCTGCAAGTATTGAGTTTGCCGATTGGGCATTAGGGAAATTTTTCGCAGAAGCTGTAAAACAACCGTGGTTCGAGAACACCATCTTTATCATCACCGCAGACCATGCCGCACTTTCGCAAGATCCATACTATAAAACCCGCCATGCCCGTTATGCCATCCCATTCGTCATCTATGCCCCCAACTTTCCTATCGACTCTATCTCCAAATCATTCGGGCAACAAATCGACCTACTACCCACTGTTCTCGACATCCTCGGTTATCCCGACGACTGTTTTACTTTCGGCAATTCGCTGTACGACAACCGCCCACCCTATGCTATAAACTTTCAAAACGGCATATATCAAATCATTACGAAAAAACATGTAATTCTATCTGACTCGGAAGAGGTAACGGGTTACTACGATTTTTTGGAAGATCCTTTTTTGGAAAATAACAGAAAAAAGAACCTGGGTGCAAATGATCCCGAACTGCTGCTTTTGCGATCTGCTATCCAACAATACAACAATAATTTAATTCAGAACAAATTGACAATAGATTAGGAACGTTTGCGTTTCTATGAGGCACAAAATAATCAACATGAAAAAAAACATACTCATTTTAGTTGTCGCGGCTCTTTTCCTCGGAGGATGCCGGTACGAAGAGGGAGTGATCAACTTCAACTCCCCTGAGAACAGGCTCGTCGGCGAACATTGGCAACTGCAAACGGTTAGGAAAAACGGGGATAAAATAACCGAAGCTCCTAATGACGCATTACAACTATACAATTACTACACATTCTATTATGCCGGCCCGATGTCGGTAACCCACTTCACCGAAACAGGAATGCGCCTCGAAAGCTCCCGCGGAGAATGGTCTTTTGAGGACAAAAACAAAAAAATTTATGTCTTTTTCACACTCCGCAACCGCAACTATACGTATACTGCAACAATTGTCAAACTGTCGGGAAAGGAATTAAAATACAGATATACCGATAATAACGGAGATGAATGGACACTCGAATTTTTCAAGCTATAGCCTTTGTTTTTTATTCCTTATTTGTTATATTTGCGCCATGATTTTGACAATGCTATCGTCTTAGAAAAAAGTACCTTATGGTTTTATCAACGGAATTAGTTTTACTAGGTGTTTCAATACTGTTCTTCTTCAGTATATTGGCGGGTAAAGCGGGGTACAAATTTGGTGTCCCCGCTTTATTGCTTTTTTTACTGGTGGGAATGATCTGTGGCAGCGACGGGTTAGGCATTCAATTCGAGAATGTTCAGATTGCGCAAACCATAGGCACCGTAGCCTTATGCATCATTTTGTTTTCCGGCGGGTTGGACACTAAAATCGGGGAAATCCGCCCCGTCGTGGCGCAAGGGATCATCCTTGCCACTGTCGGCGTTTTCCTCACCGCTATTCTCACGGGATTAATTGTTTGGTGGTACTTGGGCATGACCATGACTTCTGCGGGAATCGGCTTCCTGACCTCGCTCCTCTTGGCATCCACGATGTCATCCACCGACTCTGCATCCGTATTTTCCATACTGAGATCCAAAGGATTACATCTCAAGAACAACCTACGCCCCATGCTAGAGTTGGAAAGCGGGAGCAACGACCCCATGGCTTATATTCTGACAATCACGATGATACATCTGATCCAAACGAATGCAACGCCCAATTTCTGGATCGTGGCCGGCACATTGATGCTGCAATTAATCATCGGCGTAGTAGCTGGATTTTTGTTAGGCAAACTTGCCGTCATCATCATCAACCGGATCAAAATAGACAACAGTTCGCTCTACCCCATCTTGGTTTTCACCTTCTGCATCTTCATCTTTTCCGCCTCTTATTTCTTACGGGGGAATAGTTACTTAGCGGTCTATATCGGCGGACTTGTGATCGGAAATTCCAAGTTTGTACACAAACGTTCTTCTGTCAAATTCTTCGATGGTTTAGCTTGGATGAGCCAGTTGCTCATGTTCTTGACCTTAGGGTTATTGGTAAATCCCAGCGAGTTGATCGATGTGATCATCCCCGGATTAGTCATCAGTTTTGTCATGATTTTCATCACGCGTCCGGCTTCTGTTTTCTTCTGTCTTTTGCCTTTCCGCAAGATGGGAGTCAAAGACAAGGTATTTGTTTCGTGGGTGGGATTGCGGGGCGCTGTCCCCATCATATTTGCCATCATGGCTTTAGCTGCCGACATACCACACGCACGCTTCATCTTCAACATCGTCTTCCTATGCACACTCATCTCCTTGATCCTGCAAGGGACATCGCTTTCCAAAATGGCGAGCTGGCTTGGCTTGGTCGATACATCCGTTAAGCTAAATAAAACCAGCGAGTTCGACATCGACATCGCCGATGATATCAAATCTGTCACCACTGAAATAGAACTCAATGAGCAAGCTCTTGAAAAAGGTACCTGCTTGATGGATATGCCACTGCCTGATAAGACATTAGTCGTTTTGGTAAAGCGCGATGGCAAATATTTCGTCCCCACCGGCAAAACTCCCTTGCAACTAAGAGATAAGCTACTGATTATCACTGACGACCAACAAGCGCTGATCGAAACTTTCGAGAATATGGGTGTCAAGCACTAACTGAAATGGAGG
>JAJDJJ010000012.1 GCA_030267125.1 Bacteroidales bacterium OttesenSCG-928-B11 | reverse complement strand
ACTTGAGCGGAACCGGTATAACGCAACTGCCGGACAACCTGTCGGTGGGCGGCTGGCTTGACTTGAGAGACACCGGTATAACGCAACTGCCGGACAACCTGTCGGTGGGCGGCGGGCTTTCCTTGAGCGGAACCGGTATAACGCAACTGCCGGACAACCTGTCGGTGGGCGGGGAGTTTTTAGTTGATGAAAATCAAATTAAAAATAACAACAAGTTTCTTCATTCCAAAAAAATTGGAAGTAGGAGTAGTAGAACATGTTTTAATATTGATAGAGACACTGTTTTTTGTGGGTGTTTTAAAGGCTCTCTGTTGGAATTTAAAGAGCGGGTAAATGAAGTTTACCCGACAGGTATACACAGAATTGAATATATGAACTTTATAGAAGAATGTGAGAATGTCAAGAGTAGTTATGCCAACATTAACATTAAGAATCGAGGATAACTCGCCGGAGTGTGACAACCTTGAAAAAATAAAAGAGGTTTTCGGGGAGAAAAGCAGTACAAAAGCCATTATAAAGGCCTTGGAATATGCGGTAGGGATTCACGAACGCCGAGATCGTTTAAATAGCACGATCGAGCGTGTTCAAGAATTGGAAGACGAATTGGCTGGGATAAAGGATATGATTTGCCGGCAAATCTATCTGTCTGAAAAGATAAGTGAATATGCCAAAAAATAGAAAATGATGGCAAAATAAAACGGAGATCCGGGTGGCGGTCGCCGGATCCGGGTTTAAATTGATAGCAAAACAAATAAAAATAAACAGTCATGATAATAGCAATAGATTTTGACGGCACCATTTGCCAAAACGAATATCCTGGCATCGGCGCGCTGTATGCGGATGCGAAGAAAGTGATAAATCAGCTGCACGAAGATGGTCACTACATCATCATTTGGACGTGCCGGGAGAATGAGCGGCTTTTGACTGCCGTAAACTGGCTGTTGGAAAACGGGATTAAGTTCCACAGGATAAACGACCACCAGCCGGAAAACTTGGCGAAATATGGCGGTAACACGCGAAAGGTGTACGCCCACCTATACATAGATGACAAGCAAGTTGGCGGATTGCCATCGTGGGATGAAATTTATGAGAATGTGTTGGTGATGACAATGGAGTATAATATTAATAAGCAGAAGCCTGTAAGTAAGTGAATGAAAGAAAGAAGGCAAATAAGATAAGGTCTAAAAAGTTAACTTTTCTAAAAAAAGAGAACTTGATCCTGTCTGATGAATTGGTGAAGTATATGAAGAGAACTGAACTAACGGAACAAAAACGTGAATACGCCAAGAAACTGATCAAATCGTTGGGCGTGTGTTCGTGCAGCTCGTTGTACGGTGCTGTCGGCAACGATATTGAATTGATCACCTCTATTGCTTGTTCCCACAAACTTTGCAATATATGCAACTGGAACCGGCAAAAACAGATCAGGCGAAAATATTACAGGTGGTTCGGGGAGAATGAAAAATTGGCTGTCATGTTCCGGGACGGGGCTAGAAAGGTAACCACGGCCGCCCAGCGAGAGAAGTGGGAGAGTGCGGGGTATGTTTTTGCCACGGAGGTAAAATATGACCTGATGCACTTAACGTTAACGGTACCACATACGGAGGAAAACGGGTGGAGGGGAAAGGAATTTTATTTCAAGGAGCTCACTCGTGCGTTCAACTTCATGCGGAAAAGCGATGACTGGCTGCGATGGGTGTATGGCGGTGAATACGGCGTGGAGGTTACAAAGGGGGAAAATGGATACCACATCCATATACATGCGCTGCTTTTTGTGCGCAAAGCAACAAGAAACCGCGATAAATTACACAAGGTTATATTTGAATCGTGGAATAGATTGACTGTAGATTCAAATAGCCATAGAAAACTATTTGATGACAAGGAAATTGAATCCATTAAAAAAGGAAATAAATTATTTGATGATGATTTTATTTCCAAACTAAATCCAAGAGGTGCCACGCTTATCGGTTTGGAAAATATTTTCACCATCAATAATAATGGAGAAAAAGTGAGAGTGGGGGAGTGGTGTGATTCAAGAATGATGAAAGCTGTGATGGAAACGATAAGTTACCATTTTAAGCCTAAGATGCTCGAAAAAAAAGACGGTAATCACGATATGGAAAACTTGGTGAACATATTGGAAGCTGTGCACAATCAGCGTTTATACGATAAATTCGGCTGTCTATACGGTGAAAAATCTCTGAACCTGAAAGATGACTCCTTATTGCAAGATTTCGAGGAAGTAAAAGAACTGATAGATGAGGAAACAGGGGAAATATTCGCCAAAAGGTACTTCATTACAAACCCGGTGAACCTTTACCATATTGGCGATGGGGATGCTATGGTTATAAAAATGAGAAAAAACGCCACCTCCATAGAATTGGGGGAAAGGTCAACGCGCGGAGCGATAGAGGTATTGGTGCAAAAATTGAAAAATCGGCATAATTATGCCATGTAACGTAATATTAATCAAAAAAAATGTAAGAATTATGGCAAAGATTGTAATTGTAGGAAATCTAGGAAATGACGCGGATGTGCGCGAATTGGACAACGGTCAAAGTGTTATCAATTTTTCAGTTGCTGAAAATTTAAAGAAACTGAATAAAACGACCGGAGAGGAACGCATGATCTCGCAATGGTACAAATGTTCTTATTTCGTGCGCAACACAAGTATTGCGCAGTATTTGAAAAAGGGAAAACGGTTTGTTGTGTTCGGAAAATTGGAGGTTGAGAAGTTTGAATCGAAGAACACCGGTAATGTTGACGTGTCGCTGAATGTGGTAGTTGAAAATATTGAATTTGCGCACACGGATTCTGAAAGTAGGCCGTCTTCCGATGCTAATACGACAGGGAGTAGTAATGGTGCGGATAATGATTTACCGTTTTAAATTGTAATCTGATGCGCGACCATTTAATTGGATGGGTTTACTTGGATTTCAAGAAGAAAATCTTCTACATACGAAAGGAAAAAGTCGTTTCATCTTGGAGTGTGCCAGCTACGCAGGAGGAATCCCGTGTTTTCAAGCGTAATTTTTTAGACAAGGGAAAAAAAACGTGCACATTCAAGGAATTTCAGGAACACAGTTTTTTGGATGGTCGCCGTAAAAATTCAAGGATATACGGAACGATCCACTTGAATGAAACGCAATTCTCCGTGTTGATGGAAATAATGGGCGATAAGGAAGACGGAAGGTTTTCGGATGCATTGGATTTTTTAGTTCAAGAAAACTATAGGTTGCAAAATTTTGAGACGGATGACCGGAAAACAATCCAAAAACTTCTAAAAACAATCTCTCAATTTACGGAAAATCTATCAAAGGCAGTTGTAAAATATTAAAAATCAAATAGTTATAGTTTTTCTTATAATTTATATTATGTTAAATAGAGTGTCGAAAAAACTGCAATTGCACACACTTGTTTGCATGTAGCTTATTTTTTAAAACTATCGTTTTTCGTTGATCGTTTCAAATAAAATTCTAACTCTGGGAGCTTTTTCAAAACATTCACATTTCTCCAGCTCTAAGGCTTGTTCCAACGTCTTAAGAGCTGTGGAAAATTTGTTGTCTAAACATTGCGATACTGCATCTAAAAAAAGTCGATTATACTCAACTTCCATTTGTTTAATTACCTCAGGCGAATATATCTCATTTGATGCGGATTCTTCCAATGCGGATTCTTCCAATGCGGATTCTTCGCTATCAACATTTCTCATATTTCCCAACTCTGCATCTTTCTCTACGCTGTAATTCGATGAATTTTCAAACAACTCCTCTCCTATTGTATTGTCATTGCTAAATTTTTCTATTTCAATGTTTTGCAAAGTTAATTCCTGATTATCTTCTCTGCTTGGAGGTTCATTATTATTAATATTTTGTGTATCGCTTTCACTTTCTCTTTCACTTGATTGATTATCAATGAATGATATTCTATTTTGACTTTCCTCAATAACAGGTTGGATTATTGGCAAATTGATATCATCTTCCTTCGTATCTTTTTCCGCCGTAAATGTAAAATCATATATCTCATTATCGAGTATTTGCAAATGAGATTCTGCAGGTAATTCACGGGCATTTGTCGAATTGTCTAAGTCTGTTTTATTTTCCAAGCGATATTGCTCGGCATATTCGAGAAATTTTTCGGCGATCTCCGAATTACCCCGCTGCTTAGCAATGGTGGCGATTAGCAAATATGAATCATAAATACCTCTCTTTGAGCGTAATATGCCATGATAATAATCATCATTGCAATATGTTGTCGGCATATTTCCGCAAAATTTTTCTAGTATTTCGAATAGATACAATGCGTCCGATGCCAAGTCTGCTTTGGCTAAAGAATCGGCTGTTTCGTATAATTTCTCATAAAATCGAATAGTAAATCTAATAATCTGATTTTCAATATTTTCTGATATTTCCGCTTCGTAAAAAAGTATATGTAGGATGTCTAAACATTCTTCGTATTCATTCTTTTCAAACATTAATTCACACTGCAGCAGTAAGGCTTCAGGATAGGTTCTATTATATTGTAATGCTCTTCCTACTTGATAAATAGCTTCATCTGAATTGTTAAGTTTTGCTTGGAAAAGTGCCTGCGCATAAAATAATGAATCAACTTTGTCGCAAACCATACTCATAGAGTCAGTCTTGAGTTTGCATAAATAAGCAACTTGATCGTAATATGATACTACATTATAATAATTTAGTGATGTACAATGCGTTAACCTTGGAATGAAATTTGTGTTAAAATAATCCAGCTCTTTTTGAACATCTTTTAAAAAAAGGTGGTGTAAGGGAATAAATTCAGGGTCGCGCATGTTAATTTCCGCTATTGCTAAGGCTTGTTTATCTAAAAACGACAACGCATTCTCACAATTAATTTCTTGCGCATAGATAATGTGAGAGGCAAGTAATAATAGTAATATTAGGGAAGATAACTTTTTCAATTTTAATTATTGATTTTCTGCATGTTGCGTTTTAAAGAAAACATCTTCGATCATCGACTTCATATCTTCTTTACTGCGCATGCCTTCGGCTTTCACAGGTTGCATGTTGGGTTTAAAAAGAATGAAAGTTGGCAGATATTGGACACCAAAGCTTTTTGCCGAGTTGGGCGATTTGTCAGAATTAATTTTGTAAAAAATCACCTTACCTTTGTACTCCTCCGCCAATTCTATCAAAATCGGATTCATGGCATGGCATGGGCCGCACCAATCGGCATAAAAGTCAATCACACAAGGAGTGTATCCTTTGTATTTATATCCTTTGGGGTTGTTCAAATCCGCAATCTGAGCTTCAAACTCTTCCTCACTTAAAACGATCAGCTCTCCCGAAAGGTTCTCTTTAGGAAGAACTGCTGTTTTTTCTATTTCAACGAACTCGTTATTTTCAATAACATCTTGATATTCTGCTGTTTTTGTTGTTTCATTGTTGCCACATGCTATCAAGCAGAGTGTGATAATGAGAAAAACAACATCATGGCATATTTTCTTCATCTTTTAACTTTTATTATTGTTATTTCCAATTTTCAGTACCAAATCCTTGAAACATCGTCCTCGCGCCTCAAAATTCTCGAATTGATCGTAGCTTGCGGCCGCTGGTGAAAGCACGCAGATTTTGTACGGCGACGTTTTTTCAAACGCAAAATTCACGATTTTATGATAATCATCCGATATTAAATAGTTTTCGGGGAAATTTTCTTTTGAATTTTGCCATTCATCAAAAATTCTTTTCCCTGCCGGACCGGTAAATGCTATATTTTTCACTTCAGATTTTGCCAAAAAATCAATAAGAGTCTGATAATCAATGCCACGATCAAATCCTCCTAAGATCAACGTTTGCACTTTACGGAGTGTGTTTACCGCAGCGATAGTTGTTTCCGGAATAGTAGAAATGCTGTCGTTGTAAAATTTTATCTCATTAAAAATCCCGACATACTCTATTCGATGCTCCAGATTTTGAAATGAGTTCAATCCGGTTACAATATGTTTATGATCAACTTCTTGCAACCTTGCAACGAGGATTGCCGCCATGACATTGTAATAATTGTGTTTGCCAGGAAGGTTGTGTAATGCACCTAACTCATAATCATCAATTTTCTCCTTGTTTTCCATTAAAAAGACATGAGAGTCGTAACTATACGCGCCGGTATCTAACATCATATTTCTCCTGAATGGCATGGTGTTATGTTCAAATAGATTTGCCCTGAGTAAATTGCCTATATATAAATCATCTTGGTTATAGATCAGATAGTCCTCTTTTTTCTGATAATTGGTGATATTTAGCTTCGCCAACTGATAATCATTAAATGTTGTGAAATGATCCAAATGCTCTTGGAAAATATTCAAAAGGATTGCGATATGAGGTGAGTTATCAATAAATTCCAATTGATGCGCGGAAAGTTCCGCTACGATAATGGTTTCGGGGGTGATCTCATCAACAATATCAAAGAATGGCACTCCTATGTTTCCGGCCAATTTCACATCCCTACCCGCCTCTTTTAGAATATGGTAAATCAATGACGCGGTGGTGCTTTTCCCTTTGGTTCCGGTAATTCCGATCACTTGATCCCGATAAGCCTCGACAAAAAGAGACGTCTGGGAAGTCAACTTTTTACGATCGATGAAGTAATCGATATTCGCCAGCGAAACTCCAGGTGATTTTAAAATTAAGTCAAAATCATTCAAATTCTCATCATATTTATCGCCTAAAACGAAGGATAAATTGACATCGGACTGCAACTCTTCAATTGTCATCTTTCCATTTTGATCAGCAATCACCAAAGGCAATTCAGGTTGATAGGCTCTTATAAACTTATAGGTAGAAAGTCCTTCCTTACCAAATCCAAGGATTACAATCTTTTTGTCTTCTAATTTTTTTCTTATTGTATTCATGATAAATCACCAAATTATCTCTTTTTTCCCCATTTCCCGTAGCAAACTATTTGTTGTTGAAAAATGTTTACAACCAAAAAATCCGCGGTTGGCCGAAAGCGGAGAGGGATGTACTGTTTTTAAAATGTGATGCTTAGAAGTGTCTATCAATGCGATCTTATCTTGCGCATATCTTCCCCAAAGCAGAAAAATCAGTCCGTAATGTTTTTCGGACAGTCTCCGAATTACAGCATCGGTAAAGGTTTCCCAGCCTTTTCCTTGATGTGATCCGGCTTGGTGTGCCCGTACCGTCAACGTGGCATTGAGGAGTAAAACACCTTGCTTTGCCCAATCTTCCAAATTACCACTTATAGGGATAGGTTTTCCGATATCATCACGCAACTCCTTGAAAATATTAATCAATGAACGAGGATGCGCGATCCCGTCTTGAACGGAGAAGCAAAGCCCATGTGCTTGGCCATTGTCATGATAGGGATCCTGGCCGAGCAATACCACTTTCACTTTGTCGAATGGCGTAAGGTTGAATGCGTTAAAGATGAATTTTCCGGGTGGGAAGATTTGATATTTTGTTTTTTCTTCCACAAGAAAATGCTTTAATTCATGGAAATAAGGGGCGTTAAATTGTTCCCATAGTTCATTTTTCCAAGACTCTTCAATGGAGGGATTGATCATCTGTGTCATCAGTGTTTAAAATGCCTTAATCCCGTGAATATCATTGAAATACCCAGCTCATTGCAAGCTTTTATTGAATCTTCGTCACGTACAGAACCGCCCGGTTGGATGATCGCCGTAACTCCGTATTGGGCTGCTAAACGAACCACATCGTCAAAGGGGAAAAAAGCATCGCTAGCCATCACAATGTTATTAGTGATTCCGGCCTTTTTTGCTTGTTCCAAAGCAATATACGCACTCCCTACCCTATTCATCTGTCCGGCTCCAACACCCACTGTCATACTGTCTTTGGCTAGTAATATCGCATTGGATTTCACATGTTTGCAAATTTTCATGGCAAAAAGCATCTCCTTGATTTCTTCGGGAGTCGGTTGTTTTTCAGTAACAACATTTAATTCATAATCATCTTCACGGCTATCGTCCAATTCTTGTGCCAAAAGTCCACCCATTACACTAATAATCATTTCCTTATCTTCATTTTTACGATCTAGGCTGAAAGTCATTAGGCGTAAATTCTTCTTGATGGAGAGGATTTCGAGAGCTTCGGGTGTGAAGGAAGGAGCCATGATAATTTCTAAGAATACGGCTTTCATCGCCTCCGCAGTTTTGGCATCAATTTCTTGATTTGTAGCTATAATTCCGCCGAAAATGGAAACTTTATCAGCCTCAAAGGCTTTCGTCCAAGCCTCAAAAATATCTCTCCCCACTCCCACTCCACACGGATTTTTATGTTTGATGGCAACCACAACAGGTTCCGTAAATTCTTTTACAATTTGCAATGCGGCATCGGCATCTTGTATATTGTTGTATGATAATTCTTTACCTTGAATCTGTTCGGCGAAAGCCAAGGAATACCCCTGTTTTGTGCCTGCATAAAATGCCGCCTTTTGGTGCGGATTCTCGCCATAGCGCAGCTCTTGCTTCTTGGTATAAGTCAACGTCAAAGATTCCGGATTTTCTTCACCAACATGATCGGTTAAATAACGGGCGATCGTGGCATCATAAGCGGCTGTATGACGAAAAACCTTAGCAGCCAGTCGGGAGCGGGTGTCCAATGTGGTATCGCCATGTTCTTTAATCTCATTAATAACCTCCTCATAATCGGAAGAATCACAAAGAACGGTCACGAAACGATGATTTTTGGCCGCACTGCGCAGCATACTTGGCCCTCCGATATCAATATTTTCTATCGCCTCTGAAAACTCAACTCCCTCTTTCTCTATTGTTTGTTTAAAAGGATAAAGATTTACGACCACCATGTCAATCGGATCGATTTTGTTATCCGTCATATCTTTAATATGTTTAGGGTCGGTGCGTACAGAGAGCAAACCACCATGCACATTGGGATGCAATGTCTTCACTCGGCCATCCATAATCTCCGGAAAATTTGTAATTTCACTGATTCCCATAACCTTAAGGCCATTTTCTTGAAGTAATTTGTGTGTACCTCCGGTGGAGATAATCTCGAAACCGAGGGTGATTAATTGTTGTACAAAAGGTACTAAACCGGTTTTGTCGCTGACACTGACTAAAGCTCTTTTCATATTTTAATTAGATTTATCATTTTTATTTTCCAACATCTTTGTTTTGTATAAATTTCCTGTTTCTTTAAAAAGTTGCAACTGCTCGTTTTGCTCTTTATATAATGCAAACTTTTTGTTTTTGGGATCTGTTTGGTGAGGAAACGTTAAAGCGAAAACATCGCCATCTGCCTCTATTTCGCTTTCGGGCACTATTTCTTTGATTTTACATAATGCTTTAGAGAAGTAATCTTCACTAATTTCACAAGCTGTCAAACTTATTCCGGCTTTATAACAGGCAATTGCAATAGTTCCACTACCTAAATGAGTGTCTAATATTTTGTCTGTCGGTTTGGCGTACATTTTCAAAAGCCATTCATACAGTTCGACAGGTTTTTGTGTAGGGTGAATTTTATTTCTGTTTTTACGAACGCTGAAATGAAAAATTTTTGAAGGGCGGTCGAGTGAACTCCACGCCATTTCTGCCATTGAAAAATTGTTTAATGTTTCGGGTTGATTTTTATCCCAAATGATAAATCCTTTGTTGTATTCACTTCTTGCCCAAAGTTGCCCGAAATAATTTCCTCCCCAAATTATTTGATTTTTTGATACACGAAACAACTCATTGAAATATTCATCATTTGGTTTTGTGTCCCATTGACTATATTCGTTTTTGTTAAACTTGTAGTCGCCACCACGCGGAGTTTTATTTAAAATTCCGTAAGGCGGGTCAACGATTGCAAGGTCGAAATATTTATCGGGATACCTTGCCATAAGCTGCATATTATCTTCTCGTGTTATTGTAATCATTGTATTCCTGCTGTTGCAAATTTTGAAAGTGTCATATCTGAAATGTCGCGACTAATATCTTTGCCTAAATTATTTACAATGACATTGTCAAAATCTTCATAGTCGATTTCTCTTACATCTCTGTCGATACAATTATAGAGATATTCGGCAAAAGTGCTTGCTAATATTATTACATTGGGAGTCCCTATAATGTCGCGTTTAGCGGCTGGTACATATCGCGGCGTAACAACGATAGTGTATTCTCCACCTATTTCTTTGCGGTGTTCACGTAAACGCCCAACGTTGATACCTGAAAGTTTGTTGGCTGTAGATTTGGATTCAACTGCAAATTTCTTCTTTTTAGTCAAATACAAACATTCAATATCTGTATGTCCTGCTCCTCCAATTCCTTTCGCTTCTACATTGTAGAACATATTAAAACCGTCAATTAAAACATTTTCGAATAAATAGGCTGTTTCATTTTCGGGATTATTTGAGTATTGTTCAATCAACTTTGGCAATTCTAACAATTGTCCGATTTCATTTTCCTCGCCAATTGTTTGTAACAGGATATCAGGATAAAAACTGTAAACTTCTTTTACAACATCTATCTTCATACGTTCTGTATCGTTCAAAAGTAACGGTTTTGCCAAGTATGAATATTTTGCAAGAAGCTGACTTGAAAAATCTTTTAAATTATCGGAAATCGAAACACAATTTCGAGTTATTTTTCTGAATGTATTTGTGTTACCGTGTTGCAAAGTACAAATTACTTCGCCATTCGTTTTGTCTAAAACATTTGCACTTTGAAATAATGTGGAAACATAATAATCCCATTCGTATGCTGAATTTACATAAGCGTGTCGGTCTGATTGAAAAAGTTTTGTTAGTTGTTCATTCGATAATTTCCGTAACTCAAGTATTTCATTAACTAACTTTTCATAGACTTCGGTAGAAATTTCTTTTATGAAAACAACAGCATAAGATACTTCAAACGCGTACAGTTTATTATCTAATCGTTTGTCGGAAAGTAATTTGTAAATCAATCGAAATGGGTACAACTGAAATTCTTTGTCTGTTCCGCCGTGCGGGTGCTGATATTGTACAGCCCAAAGCATTGTAAGGAAAATTTTTGAAACCGTATTTTTGTCGTTCAGATTTTTAAGCAATAAATTACCTAAAGGACTGAACATAAATCTATCAACTCCATCAATTTTTGCTTTGTAGCCGAACATATAATATGCGAGCTGATTGATTTTGTGATTAATCGCATCAAGTGGAAGTTCGGGATTACGTTCGCTATAAATGCCCAATTCTCGTAAATGTAAATTCAACCGCTCCTTTTCTGCTTTAGTTATGGTGGTTTTAGAATATGATTTTAAAATTTGTGCAACTTCACATAACAAGTTGAAATCACTTGTATGCCGATACAATATCCATTTATTTCGCTCTACTCGTGCTGTCATCTTATTTGTTAATTTGTTCTACAATTTTTTTTGTCAACAATGGAGGAATACACTCTCCAATACATTTTCGTATCAATAATTCAGGTGTATTATCTGGAATATTCCAATCGGCAGGCAGAGAGGAAAGCAACATTAATTCTAATGGCGTTAAGACTCTTGCGTCACTATATGTTCCATCTGATTTTGGCCTGCCAGGGTGTACGTTTAGTTGCGAGCTAATTGCGTCATTTCGCATTGTTATTGTAGGTGCGGGTTCATCCCAATTTATACGGCGGAATGTTGTTTTGTATGCTTTTACTCGTTCTCCATTTTCTTTTATTGGAAAATGCACAGAATTTTCAATTGCCGATTTTCCTGTTGGCGTATGTCGCATGCAATTGATGTGCTTTTCAGAGTGTTTTCTGGCAAAATGCCATTTAATATTAGATTTTTCACCGGCTTCCAAGCAGGGTAAATCACTAATTGCTTCTCGAACAGTAACGATTTTTGATTTCTCAGGATTCCCCCATTTTTCACCTTTTTTGTAAAGTTTGATTATTGCTCGTGTTCTTCGTTGTGGCACACCATAATCTGAGGCATCATAAACTCCGGGGTCAATATTATAGTTCCCCCCAAATTCGGCATTCAAAATATCAATAATCTTCATTAATTCACCATTGAACGGCAGCTCTAATTTGAGAAATGTAGGGACATTCTCAATTAAAATAAAATCGGGATTTTTGATTTTAATAAATTCGATAATTTTGAAAACCAAAAAATTGCGATCATCTTTAAGCATCTGTTCAATTGTTCTGTTTTTCCCAGCAACCGACATTCCTTGGCAAGGCGGCGAAGCAATTAAAAAGTCCAATTTTTCGGGGGTTGAGTCAACAAGCGTTTGAAAAATAGTTGTATTCAAAATATCTCCACAAATCATTTTTGAGTTTGGATACTGTGCCTGATATAAATTGGCTCTTTCGGGTAATAGTTCATTCGCTGAGACGATATCAATTCCTGCACTTGAAAAATACTGTTCAGCAATTCCTGCACTTGAGAAAAGCGAAGTTCCAATCAATGGTTTGCTCTGTGATTTTACTTTTCTCATGCTCATTTCTCGTCTATCGCATTATTGGCAATTTCTAAAACTTGCTTCGCAATGCTTGTCTCGCTGGCAACGACTGCTGTTACCTGATCGGCAAGCCAAAGGGCTAACAATTCATCGGGGTCAATTTGTAAAATTTCGGCAATAATAGGTATTTGTTCTTTTTTAGCACGACGTTCTCCGCGTTCAATACGACAATACATTGGCGTGTCAATAGACAATGCAGAAGCAATTTGCTTTTGATATAGCTTTTTCTCTTCGCGTAACTGGTGGATTTTTTCTGAAAACAGCATCATACTTTTGAACTCATATCAATTTGTCTTTCTCTTTAAAAAACAATAGCATTGCTTTCTAAATTCTGATACAAAAATATTTCCAACGGCAAAAGTATATATAAATTGTCAAATAAAGACAATTGCGATAAAAAGTATATTGTTTTTTTCATTTTATTGCAATACCCAATAGCTTTTATTAAAGCTTGTTGCATACTCTTCTGCTATTTTACTGGAAGAGAAAATGCCAATGCAGACCCGTACGCGGTTGTTACCGGTTTGGTATAACAGATACGGATTCAATCCCGTAAGTTTTGTGTCATCAATATGTTTTGCCGCATCTTGTTCATTAACAAAGCTTCCGGCAATCACGTAGAAATTTCCTTTTTGGTATTCAATTTTTGGATAAACCGTGGATGAAGGCGAAGTAACAACATTCACTTGTGATCCCATGTAATTCGCTTGCTGAACTGTAGAGACTGGCTCCTTTGCGGGTGTTGCCGGCATCTTAGACTCAATATCTTCAATAGCAATATCTTCAATTACTTCCCCTTCTACTCCAAAACTCTCTTCATCTATTTTAAGATTCTCGTTTTCGTGAATAAAGGGAATGTCTAAATGACCGACTTGTCGATATCCGGGACGATTTTCTTTCGGTATAATATATAGATAATCACCTATTTGCCTTTTGTAATACGTTTTTTTATCACCCAAAAGTTTGTGTTTATACTCTTTATAAACTAACTCCAGTTCTACCCTACTCTCATATCCAAAATAACCGGCAGGAATTAATAAGAGTATGATTATTAAGAGAATCCAAGGCCATTTACGTTTTTTCTTTTTGATATCATCTTCTGATTCTTCATTTTCTATTATCTCATCGTTTTCCACCCCTTCTCTTTCTGTTATTTCTTCCTCCACAACAAGTTCTTCTTTTTCCTCCTTTTCTTCCTCCATCTTTCCCTCGTTCGCATCCACCTCTTCATCTCCCTGCACTTCTTCTACAGCAAGTGGTATCTCTCTCTCCTCCTCAATCACTTCCTTCACAACGGGTTCTTCTCTTTCCTCCTTTTCTCTTTCTTCTTTTTCACTTTCTTCTACTTTTCCCCTTTGATCTTTTTCCGCAACCTCTTCTATGTGTTCTTGTTTTCGATCTTCTGATTCGATGTTTCCATTCTCGACTTTCAACGCCTCCATGCCTTCGTATTCGATGTTCAATTCGCGGATCCAGGCGGAATCAAAAATAATCTCCTCTTTGTTATTTTTAGAGAAAACTCCAAATTCCTCAATTTCAATGCTTTTATTGTTTAAAATCCCGTTTTTAAGTTCATTCACCCATTGTGTGATTTCGCTGTCGGCATCATTTAGTCTCTTCTGTTCCCGCTCTGCATATTTGAGGATAAATGCAAAACCATTGCCCTCACCGTTAGCATCAAAAACGATTTTGTAGTGTGGAGGCGTAATCACCCCGTTTTTCACATTCGCGGAAATCATTTTTTTCTCGAAAAGTCCGAGACCATTGATGTAGACCGAATCGTCATTTTTGAGGATGAAGATAATATATTTGATGATCATACTAAATTATTTTTGATTATGTTGAATCCAGTGATTGGCGTTTAAAAGATCCTCGGGGGTATCGATAGAAATCGTATCGTATTCACACAATGATAGATATATATCTTGCTCATTCTCTATCCAGCGCAATTGTTCAAGTCGTTCATTTTTTTCTAAAAATGACTCTTCCAATTTTATGATCTGCTGCAAAATACGTTGTCGATAAGCATATATTCCGATGTGTTTAAAATAATTTGCGGGACTCCCTTCACCATCACGTGAAAAAGGAATAGCAAATCTGCTGAAATAGATGGCTTTGCCATTTTTTGAAAACACAACTTTCACGGCATTGGGATCCTTCGCTTTTTCCGGGGATAGTTTTGAAGCCAACGTTGCTATATTAACAGCAGGGTCATTGAAACGCAATAACAAGACATTGATCAGTTCCGGTTGGATGAAGGGTTCATCGCCTTGAATGTTCACGATGATATCCTGATCGTTGGCATTGAGCAGATTGGCAGCTTCGCCGCACCGATCGGTGCCGGAGGTATGCATTTCGGAAGTCATGATTGCCTTTCCTCCAAACTGTTCCACCGCCTCAAAAATCCGCAGATCATCGGTTGCCACTACCACCGTTGACAAATTCGATTTCAAGCATTGTTCATACACTCGCTGAATCATCGGTTTGCCTCCGATCAAAGCCAAAGGCTTACCTGGAAAGCGGGTGGATGCATAGCGTGCGGGGATAATACCTAAGGATTTCATGAAATTAATGTATTTGTATAAAAGTGTTGTTTTTCACTATTTTATGTTTTGATGCTATACGGTCGATTTTTTTTCCGTAGAAAGTGCAAAGATAGCGTTTACTACTGGATTTTCACTCTATCAATATTGAACTTTTTCAAATTCCTTTTAGGCCCTGGATTTGAGAAAAAAAATCATTCTTTTTTGAACAGATTCAATCATTTCTATACATTTGCCCGCAAAAAAACTGATCATGAAAAAAATCGCACTCTTTCTCTTGCTTTCTTTTTTATATGGAATGGCATTCGGACAAGATTATCTGCAAATAGCAGAGGATTATTTTGCGCAAGGCAATTATGAATTGGCAAAGGGAAATTACGAAAATTATAAGCTATACGTCGGAGATAGCATGCAATACATTGATAATCAGATGAAAAAATGCGTGCATTGTATTGACATACTGGCTATTGCCAATATGTGGCGCGCTGAAGGAAATTACCCGCAGGCCAGGCTTATGTATTATGATGTTTTAAAAATCAACCCTTTGGATACGGCGATGAGGCAACATATAGAAAAAACAAAAGAGGAGGAGATGCAGCGGCGAGAGGATGCGAAGATTTTCAATTCCAGGGATGTGGATAAGCAAGCGGAATTTCCCGGAGGGCCAGAAGAACTGAATAAATTCCTGAAAGACAATCTAAAATACCCTCAAGTTGCGAAAGATCTTGCTCTCGAAGGAGTCGTTGTATTAAAAATCTTGATCGATAAAACAGGAAGAATTTCCCCAACCGATGTTGTCGTCATTCTATCTACATCTATCATTTTTGACGAAGAAGCGATCAGATTGGTGAAGTCGATGCCAAATTGGATACCGGCACAAAAAGATGGTAAAAATGTGTCTACATATTTTACGCTCCCTATTCAATGCAAACTGACTGATAATTGATGGTCATTCCTTCATCTTTCGCACTTTCAATTTACCCTCCTCATCAATTAACCAAAATCCCTCGCTATTCTTAAAAATATAATACTCTGGATTGCGGCCCAAAACGGTATAAACGTAGAGTAACTGCATATTTTCGTTCTTTAAAATGCGAGTGTCTCTGCAATAGACATAGTCTTTGTCTGCAAAAAATATGTCGAAGTAAAACGCTGTTTTCGGATCCAGTCCTTTTATTGGCGTAAGTCCATTTAAATAGCAATATCTATATGCATATTTTTTGTCTTTATAATAATCATAGATCGTCCTGCTACTTCCAGGAATACATTCAAAAGCTTGAGCATCAGCCATTGTGATTTTATCCCCCCAATAAATTCTGCCATTGCTTTTATATAGCTGACCATCCATCGAATAAACTTTTTCTTTCACCATTCGGGTGTGTAAATTAAATTTATTTTCTTTCACATAACCTATTTGCGCTTTAGTCAAGTTTTTGTATATTTTTTTCTCTGAAATATCATAAACTTGGTTTGTATAGATGATATAATCATTTTTCACCGCAAATATATTTTTCTCCGAAACATCTTCTGTATATGAAAAAGGGATTTTTTTATACCCCGCATTCCATTCATTTATGTAAATTCCATTTTTGTCAAAAAGACAATAGCTATTAGATAAAACTCCAAAAGTTTTGGCATCAAAACCGAGTATAAGTGTCTCATTTTCATAAACATGTATTCCGTCCGAAATATAAGAATCCCCTGAGTGTTCCCAAACTTTAACATGTCCGAAATTTTCAGGAGCGATCGGAAGAATTTTATTTTTATAGTAAATAAAATTCTTATCCATTGCATACTTTTCCGACAGAGGTTCAATAGTCTCCGCATCAATGTGGGGTTGAACCACAGGGAGATATATGACAACTGGCGGACGGTTTACAATCTTCGGAAGTTTATCGGATGGAGGTGTGATTTCCGGGAGAGTCAGCACTTTTGTAGAAGTCTTTGTCAAAAAACGATTGATCGGGCGAAGCGTATCACCTCTATATAGAGTTATTTTCCATTTTGTATAAATATAATTCTTATCATAACCCACAGTATGGAAAGAATCGAAATGCGAAGGGTCTGAACACCTGCTTTTTGGATTTTGATAATTACTATTGGATGTGTTTCCCTTTTTTTTATCAGGATAGTCGCCGAAAGCTATTAATCGGAAAGTAGGAAGATCGATGTCACCCGTGATATCGATCGTATCTATGAATAGTTTATCTTCAGTTTTCCATAAAAAATGCGTCTGATATGAAACACTGAATTCTTTCACAATTTTAAAACCGGCAGTATCGGTTTCGATAAAAATGCCATTAAAATACACGCCATTTTTAACCAAGAAAAATGTTTCATTATAAAATCTTTGTTGAAATTGAGATGAATCAATATCAATATCCAAAAACTCCCAAATGCCTTAATTTCCTTGATAAATCACATTCGTTTTATTCACGATATAGCAAGGAGATAAAAAACTTGCATCCTCGGGAAGCGACAACCAAGGGCAATCCGGCACTGTGTCTTTAAGCTGGACGAAATCCGGTTGTTGTGCAACACCCCAAATTGGTGCAATCAATAACCATAAAATCACGAAAATACATTTATCAATCCCTTTAATCAGTGTCATTCACAATCTCTGTATCATTTGTTTTATTACTAATGCGGGATTCACGAGGGAATCTCCTGTGTGTTAAAACAATCCAAAAAGATCCGAATTGATTTTATTGAGGATTTCGCCGAAATCTTCCGCCGAGTCTTCGAATTTATTGGTGTTTACATCCACAATTAACAATTTCCCCTTTCCCGCTTTCACCACCTCTTCTTCATACGATGCGATCCATTTTTCGTATTTTTCGTTAAGATGGGTGAGGTAATCGAGTCGGATCGTATTTTCATACTCGCGTCCCCGTTTTGCAATCTGCGCTACCAATGTGGATGTATCCGCTCTTAGGTAAATCAGCAGATCCGGATATTGAAGGAATTGCTGCATCAATTCGAAAAGAGAGGTGTAGTTTTCAAAGTCGCGGGTAGCCATCAATCCCATGTCATGGAGATTAGCTGCGAATATGTAAGCATCCTCATAGATCGTGCGATCCTGGATCGTATCCTTTTTCTTTTTGCGGATATCCAATACCTGGCGGAAACGTTTGTTCAAGAAATAGACTTGCAAATTGAACGACCATCTTTGCATATCTTCATAGAAACTAACCAAATAAGGGTTGCCCTCTACGGTCTCGTAAGAGGGCTCCCATCCAAACTGTTTGGCTAACATACCGGTCAATGTTGTTTTGCCGGAGCCAATATTTCCTGCTACTGCAATGTGCATAATATGTTATTCTTTTGTTGTTTTTACTTTCATAGAGTGTGCAATGAGATAGATGCAAAGTCCTAAATACATGACTACGCCAAGAATATAGAATCCGTTTGTGCCAACCCATTCATTTGCGTCAAAATCAAATCCGCTGTACCTCATAATGGCGCTGACCACACCCATAATGGCGCCACCGGCAAGCAATCCGGATGCCAGCAGGGTTCCCTTCTCTTTACGCGCTTTATTTACTGCTTCATCTTTACTTCTGCTACTGATAAACCAAGCAATGAATCCACCCACAAGCAGCGGAATATTAAGACTTAACGGCAAGAAAATACCCAAAGAGAATGCTAATGCGGGGATTCCTATACGATCTAAGAGAATCGCCAAAATAGCTCCGATAATGTAAAGTAACCAAGGTGTAGACCCTTCAAACATCAGCGGTTTGATAATAGCAGCCATGGCGTTTGCTTGCGGCGCCACTAACGCATCGGCGCCTGTGTAACCGTAAGTTTCAGATAACAACATGATTACAGCTCCCACAGTGAGTGCGGAAACAAATGTCCCGGCGAACTTCAACGCTTGCTGTTTGAAAGGAGAGGTTCCGATCCAGTAACCGATCTTCAGGTCGGTGATGAAACCGCCGGCCATCGCTAATGCGGAGCATACCACGCCGCCCACCACTAAAGCCGTAATGATTCCGGCACCTCCGGAAAGGCCTACCGCGGAAAGGATAAAGGAGGAGAGTATCAAAGTCATCATCGTCATGCCGGAAACGGGGTTTGTACCCACCGTTGCAATGGCGGTTGCCGCCACGGTCGTGAATAAAAAGGCAAAGATGAATACGATCAGAATAGCGACAACTACTTTGGCGAAATTCAATTGCAAGCCAAAAATGAAGAAAAGTACAAGCATCACCAAAACGGCAGCAAATCCTATGAGGATGATTTTCATGGGAATATCGCGTTCGGTTCTCTTGATGGATATTTTCCCATCGGCACTCTTTTTCCCGCCCGATTTGAAAGCAATACCTAAAGAGGTTTTGATGACGCCGGCAGATTTAATTACACCGATGATGCCCGCCATGGCGATACCGCCGATCCCGATATATCGAACAAAATCTTTAAATATCACTTCCGGAGCTAATGTTGACATCAAAGTTCCATCCGGCATTACGCCGTATTGTCCCAAAAGCGGAACGATCACCCACCACGCCAACAATGAACCGGCACAGATGATAGTAGCATATTTTAATCCGATCAGAAATCCGGTACCCAATAAAATGGCGCCGGCATTTAATTCCAAAACGAATTTGAATTTGTTTGCCAATGTCGCCCCCCAGCCGGTAACAGTAGTTGTGATGGTATCCGACCAGGCGTGGAAGGTCGTCATAAGGAAATCGTACAGACCTCCGATAGCGCCGCTGATCAACAATAACTTAGCCTGTGATCCTCCTTTAGCGCCGGAGACGATGATCTCGGTGGTAGCCGTTGCTTCAGGGAACGGATATTTGCCGTGCATGTCGGAAACAAAGTATTTCCTGAACGGAATGAGGAACAAAATTCCTAAAACACCACCAAAAAGGGAGGCTAAAAATATCTGAAAGAAATTAACATTGATCTGATCTGCAATTTCGGGAGAAGTCTCTTTAATGATATAAATGGCCGGCAGAGTGAAAATGGCACCGGCTACAATCACGCCGGAACTGGCACCGATAGATTGAATAATCACATTCTCGGAAAGTGCGCTTTTCCGTTTTGCCACTGTGGAGACACCAACGGCAATGATGGCAATTGGAATAGCGGCTTCAAAAACCTGTCCGAATTTCAAGCCGGAATAGGCTGTCGCGGCCGAAAAAATGACCGCCATCAATAATCCCCAAAAAATCGTCCAACCATTAATCTCCGGATATTGTTTGTCCGGCATCAAGATGGGCTTATACTCTTCACCCTCTTTAAGTTCTGTGTACGCATTATCCGGTAATTGAATCTCGTTTTCCGGAATTTCATCATAGTCGATCTTCTTCATATACATTGGTTTTGGTAAATAAATTCAAGGGTCACAAAAATAGTTTTTTTTCGGTTGCTTTTTTACATACTTTTGTGATTGTTAATAACTGAATTATTCAGCTACGTATTATTAATTATGGAAGATGCCAGCATAGAAAAAGGGAAAATAGTTTTATCAGTTGTTAAGTCGTTGATTTTAGTGCTGTTGATAGTGGCTGTTTATGTTATCAACTCTACTTTTTCATTCAATTGGGAGGATTATGGCTTACGTCCCCGAACACCGGAAGGTTTGTTTGGCATCGTAACGATGACATTTCTCCACGCAGATGCCAATCATTTGTATGCTAACATAATTCCGCTATTCTTGCTTTCGTTTGGCGTCTTCTACTATTTTCCCGGAAAATCATTGCCCATCATCATTTTGTTGATGATAAGTACGGCGATTTTCACATGGGTGATAGGACGATACGGTAATCATATCGGAGCCAGTGGATTAGTCTATGCACTCGCTTTCTTTTTGGTCGCCATCTCTATCATCAAAATGGAAACCTCGATGATGGCTTTCACATTGATTATCATATTTTTATACGGAAGCATGATTTGGGGCTTCTTTCCACAGCTTTTCCCAGACAAACACATCTCGTGGGAGGGTCATTTGTCCGGTGCGCTTTCCGGTCTCATTGCGGCTATTGTTTACCGCAAAGAAGGACCGCAGAAAAAAGAGTATTTTTTGGACGAAGAAGAAGAGGTAGAGGAAGAAGAATAACCGTTCCTCCTTTTTCACTATTTTTGCCGCATGGATTACAAGATCGATTTTTCTCAGATTACGAAATACGACAATATAGAACTTATTGCCAAACAGGTTGTTGAGGGGTTCATTACGGGAATGCATAAAAGCCCGATGCACGGTTTTTCCGTAGAATTTGCGGAGCACCGTCCTTATAATACCGGCGAATCCACCCGTCATATCGACTGGAAACTGTATGGCAAAACGGACAAGCTGTTTGTAAAACGCTATGAGGAAGAGACAAATCTGCGTTGCCAAATTGTCGTTGATGATTCCTCTTCCATGTATTATCCAATCCAGGATAAGTATTCTTTGCAAAATCCAAACAAGATTTTCTTTTCGGTTTATGCGGCGGCTGTATTGATGCAGATCTTCAAGAATCAACGGGATGCGGTTGGTCTTTCTCTCTTCTCAGATGCGTTGGAACTGCACACGAACGCACGCGGCGGTGAAAGCCATTATAAGATGATATACAGAGAACTGGAGAAAGTATTACAACCGATCGGCACTAATGTGCAGAAGAAGTCGATGGTCGTGGATGTACTACACCGTATTGCCGAGCAGATTCACAAACGCTCGTTGGTGGTCATCTTCAGCGACATGTTTGAATCCAACGAAAATACGGACGAACTAATGTTGGCATTACAACATCTGCGCCATAATAAACACGAGGTAATCTTATTTCACACGTATCACAAAAAACTGGAATTTGACTTTGCTTTTGAGAACCGGCTTTACAAGTTTGTGGATATGGAATCGGGCGAAGAGGTGAAGTTCCATTCCAATCATATCCGAGACTATTATCGTGCCGCAATCGGCGACTTTTTCCAAGAATTAACATTAAAAACAGGACAGTACCAAATCGACATCGTCCCCGCTGACATCACTAAAGGTTTCGACCAAATCATACTACCTTATCTCTTAAAACGACAAAAAACTGTTTAATGAAAAAAAAATCTTCCGGAAAACTACCTATCTCCGATTGGAAATCTTCTGATCGGCCTCGTGAAAAATATATGGAAAAAGGGATGGCCTCACTAACAAATGCGGAGCTGATCGCTATTCTTTTACGAAGTGGAAACACAGATGAAAGTGCTGTGGAACTAGCTATTAGACTTCTCCATCTCAATGAAAACAAGTTGGAAAATCTCGCCAAAATGACACTTAAAGAGTTGTTAAAAATTAACGGTATCGGTGAAGCAAAAGCCATATCGATCATCACGGCTTTTGAATTGGGACAGCGACGGCGGGCGGAAAGTGTCAACAAACAGCACCAAATCAAGTGTGCATCAGATGTGCTTGAAATCATGCAAGATAAAATCGCCCATATCAGCCACGAGGAATTTTGGGTGATATTTCTGAATCAGAGTTCCAAAGTGTTGGCAGTGAAAAACTTCTCTAAGGGTGGAATCACTTCCACAGAGGTTGATGTGCGCTTGGTGGCGAAAACAGCGCTGGAATTGCTGGCCACCAGTGTCATCATTTGCCACAACCATCCCTCTGGCGAACTCTCCCCCAGCCCCTCCGATATTCAGCTGACCCACAATTTTAAAGATGCTCTGGCCCTGCTCAATATTCGTGTTGTCGACCATGTGATCCTGCATGGGGATGACTGTTTTAGTTTCGTCCAAAAGGGGATAATGGCATAGAAACGACAAGTCTATATGAATTACTCACGCGCTGCCAGCATCGCTTTGATCTCTTCAGTATTCGTTTCCGCATATTGCCAGTTCGAAGCATCCAAATATTCCTTTTCTCTCGAAAAATTAGAATCTTCAATTATTCTCTTACCAGATCCGTGAAATTCGGTTAGGCCGGTTTGGGTTATCAATTCTCTAATATTTCGAGAGTTAACACCGCTACCGACTAACAGTTTGATCCTCCCTGCCGCTTGATTTTTTAAGTTAAGTAGATTTTCAACACCCTCGATAGCGGTGGGCTTGCAACCGGAAGTGAGGATGCGATGACAGCCGGAGGTGATGATATCTTCCAACGCTTGTTTGGGATCCGCGCAAATATCGAAAGCGCGGTGGAAAGTGACTTCCATGGGAGCCGCGAGCTCCACAATCTGTCTCGTCTTATTTATATCTATCGTGTAATCGGCGTTGAGAAAACCAACAACCACACCCGAAACACCCAATCGTTTGCACTCCAATACATCGTTTTTGATAATCTCAAATTCCAAATCGGAATAGTGAAAATCGCCTGTGCGGGGACGGATCAGGACAAAGGTTTTCAGTTTAAGATTTTCAACGCAATATTTTATAGCCGCAAAGGATGGAGTGGTTCCCCCTTCGTTCAAGTTCTGACACAGCTCGATCCGGTCAGCACCGGCAATATCTGCATTTACAGCAGATTGCACGGAGTTAGCACATACTTCTATAATCATAATTTTTTCTTTTTAACAGGCGCAAAAATAATAAAAGTAAAACGTATATTTGCAGGCTAAAAAATTAAAATATAACCGTATGAAATTCATAGTATCGCGTGACGTTCTGTTCAAAAATTTAAACGCTATTAGTGGAGTGATCAATTCCAATAATTCATTAGCCATTTTAGATAATTTCCTATTTGTTGTTGAAGGTGAACAATTAACTGTGACCGCCTCAGATTTGGAAACTACAATGAGTGCGGTGATCGAATTGAGCAACGTGGAAGGCGAAGGCTCCGTCGCCGTGCCTGCGAAGTTATTGTTGGAAACGTTAAAACTCATACCGGAAACACCGATCGTTTTTGTGTTTGATTTGGAATTAATGTTTCTCAAATTTACAGCGGCTAACGGCGAATATGACTCCCCTTGTTATCCCAGCGATGAATTTCCCGCAATTACTCCGATCGAAAACCCCGAATCGTTCACCATCGAACCGCTTGTTCTGCAAAGGGCGATTAGCAAGACAATCTTTGCCGCCGCAAACGATGATATGCGTCCGAATATGACCGGCGTGCTTTGCGAATTATCTAGCGATAATATCACTTTTGTTGCCACGGACGCGCATAAATTAGTGCGCTACCGCAATACAAAAGTGAAAACCGAGGATTTCAACTCGTTCATATTCCCCAAAAAACCATTGAATCAGCTGAAGGGTGTTTTGCAATCAGTAACGGAAGAGGTAGTTGTTTCCTATTCACCTGGCACGAATCACATGCAATTCGCTTTTGAAAACATTGTGTTGTACACGCTTTTAAAAGATGGTAAATTCCCTAATTACGAAACGGTTATCCCAACTGAAAATCCAAACAGGCTGATCATTTCCCGCGAAGAGTTGTTGAGATCTATCCGCCGCGTTGGAATTTTTGCCAGCCAATCCACTTACCAGATCAGGGTTTCATTATCGGAAGAGACAATCAATATCACCGGTGAGGATATCGATTTTTCAAACAAGGCAGATGAGGATGTGAGCGGGATTTACTCCGGCGAACCAATGGAAATCGGTTTTAACTCTAAGTTCTTGAGAGAGATGTTGGAAAATATGGATGCTCCCGAAATCCGGATTGAAATGTCACAGTCAAATCGCGCGGCAATCATTCTTCCAACAGAAGAGTTTATGCCCGAAGAAAATCTGCTAATGCTTATCATGCCCGTTATGCTGGGTAATTATTAAGAAGATCAAGATATATAAATACATAAAACGGTGATTGTCCTGTCGCTGCTTCAGATTACTGAAGGAGAGGAAAGTCCGGGCAACACAGGGTGCCATGCTTCCTAACGGGAAGGGGTTTGTTTTGCAAATCACAGAAAGTGCCACAGAAAATATACCGCTCACTTGTGAGTAAGGGTGAAAACGCGAGGTAAGAGCTCACGGCAGCATACGGCGACGTGTGTTGCGGTAAACCTCATGGGTTGAAAGATCAAATAAACCGGGGCTTGAGGGCGACCCGCCTAACCCGGAGGGTAGATCGATCGAGTTTTGCGGCAACGTAAAACCTAGATAAATGACAGGAGTTCACAGAACCCGGCTTACAGATCACCGTTTTTTTTATTCCGTAAAAACATATTGTATGATATTGGCACCCATTTGCAATGCCTTTGTGCGAGTGGCTTCCGAATTTTTGTGCACCTCATAATCTTCCCAACCATCACCTAAGTCGGTTTCTAAAGTGAAAAGACAAACCATCCGGCCTTCCCAAAAAAGACCGAAAGCCTGAGGAGGTTGATTGTCATGCTCGTGAATCTTGGGCAATCCATTCGGGAATTTGTATTTTTGATGAAAAATAGGATGATTATATGGAAGCTCCACAAAATCCAATTCGGGGAACACCAATTTCATCTGCGGTAATATGAATTGCTTTAAACCATAGTTATCATCAATATGTAAAAAACCGCCGCCAATCAGATAGTTGCGCAGATTATTCGCCTCTTCTTCCGAGAAAACCACATTGCCGTGACCAGTCATGTGGATGAAAGGGTAGCGGAAGAGATCAGGGCTGCCCACTTCGACGGTGGCATAATCTTTACTCAGTGAAGCACCTAAATTCTCGTTGACAAAACGGATCAGATTGGGCAATGACGTAGGATTCGCATACCAATCGCCACCGCCGCGGTACTTCAACAACGCGATTTCCTGTGAACGAAGCGATAACGGTGTCCAAATACAAATTATGGATAGTATTAACAAAAATTTCTTCATTTCATAGCTTTTTATCGATTAGTATCCCCCACCCCACTTGCGCATGAACCACTCGGCAGCTAACAATGCGCACAGAATCAACAAGCACCACCAAGAGTCCAATATTAATCCATACTTTTTAGCGTATTGTATGATAGGTTTGATGTTGTCGTTGTTGCGAATCGCCTGTTCGATATCTTGAATTTGCGATACAGAATAAAACTGTCCATCAGATACTTGTGCTATGTTTTTCAGCAGATTGTGATCCGCTACCAAGTTCATCGTCTCTAACATCACTTCGTTCACGATGAATGCGCCGGATTGTGTGTATGATTTGCTGCCATTTGCCGCCTTTGCTGTCCAAGTGTAGCTTCCAACGGGCAAACGACCGAGATTCAACACATAACCGTTATACTGTTTGGAGAAACGAGCTTCATACTCATTGCCCGCTTCATTACGATAAACCAGCGCCACATCGGGCTCATTAATTAACTCGTAATTGTCATTATACAGTTCGGCGGTGAACTCCACATCGCTGGTCTCTTCATACAACGGCGCACCTAAAACCCTGAAGTGGCTGCGGTCGCTTCGCACCGAAAGCAATTGTGTCATTTTGGAGACAACCTCGTTAAAAGCGTCATGATCATTGGCGTACAGGTAGTTGTATAAACGCCATTGCCACAAACCCTCGCCTGTGATCACGCCGGTTTTCATCCCGCTCATATCATTAAATACAACTAAGGGATATTGCGTGTTCACACTATTGATTTGCTGGTTGATGAAAATATTCGAGGAGACAGAAGTCTTGTATTCGCCAAATGGAACGCGCAATGGCGGAAACTTTTTCATCATCTGTTTACTCCCTTCCGAGAATGTGAACGACGTGAAGTTCTCGTTATAAGCGGGTGTCGCATTGTTAAACAGATCACGAGTTTGCTGGATTTGTAATCCAATATTCAGCGCATTGAAAGCGGGGATATTCGTTTTTGACCCTAAAATGAATAATGTCGATATTTTATTAGCCGAGATATCATCCATTAACGTTGAAATCGGGTGATTTAGCGATGGCAACTGATGCAGAATCAACAGGGAGTAGTCCTTTACCGATTCTTTGAAATCTTGCACGGCGAAAACATCAACCTCGTATTTGTCAATATTGTCTAACGTTTGACGAATTGCACTAACGTCCGGATGCACTCCATGATAGATAATTGCAACTTTTTCCCTGGAATCGACAACCTCCACAAAAAAGGAGGTGGTATTGTTGCTATTATTACTTTCACCATCAATGGGTGAAAGCGTTACGTCAAATTTACGCATTCCTTTTTCTTTGGCTTCAATGACCAGTTTCACCGTTTCAAAAAATTGATTATTGGTGATTTTAATCTCTTTGGTGAAAACCTCTTCCCCTTTTTCCGAAATGGATAAAACAGTGGATTCCCCCACTAATCTATGTGCGGCTACCTTAATCTCTACCGGAAAATAGTTCCCGCGATAAGTCTGCTTGTTGTAGGTTGCTCCTGAAATGAAAAGGTCGGTTTGCTGTTCAGTATCGCCTAAACCTACTGTGTAGATCGGATACTTTACTTTTTCGGCTTTATATAAAGGATTGGCGCCTTTATTATAAATACCGTCAGTTAACATCACTACCGCTCCAATATTTCGATTCCGGTATAAATTGGCAATATCGTCGAAAACGGAAGTTAAATTGGTTGATTTATCATTAAAATCGATCAGATTCTGATTATCGTCCAAGTCATTAAACCGGTTTTGATCCCCCATGAGGCAAGTTGCCACCTCATACTCATTGCCGAGAGATTGTTGTAATCCGTATAATTCTTGTTTGTATGTATTTGCATCAGTTTGTTCAGGTAAAACTATAGATTGGGAATTATCCACGGCGAATACAACTACCGGTTTATCCACCTGTTTCACCGTGATCTTGATCATGGGAGAAAGCAACAGGAAAGTGATGATGGAGATGGATAGCCCGCGTAGGATCATCATCGCGATTTTCGGACGTTTGCCAAAATCGATATTTTTGTTTTTAATGTAGAGGATAGCTGAATAGATAGCTCCGAGGAGTACGCATAAGAGTAGAAACCACAACGAATATTCGCTTAACAATGCCATAGTATCAAATTAGAGATGCAAAAATAGTGAAAATGGAGCACGGAAACGGGGATACGTTTATGTTTTCAGTTTCTTTTCAATATCGTCCATCTCTTTTTTCATCTTTTTATCAGTTTCATAGAGATTCCCCATTGTGCGGCAGGCGTGCAACACAGTGGCATGATGTTTCTTGCCGCAAAGTTCACCGATAGCAGCCAACGGCATTTTCGTATATTTTTTCGCGAAAAACATGCATAGCTGTCTCGCTTGTGCTACTTCCCGTTTACGCGTATTGGCTTTTATGCTTTCAACCGGAATGCTGTAATAGTCGCAAACAACTTTTTGAATAAATTCGATGGAAATTTCTTTCGCCGAGCTTTTCACAAACTTGTCGACCATCTCCTTTGCCAGCTCCACGGTTATTTCTTTTTTATTCAGCGATGCTTGTGCTAAAATAGAGATCATGGCACCTTCTAACTCGCGGGTGTTCGACGTGACACGCAGTGCGAGGTATTCCACCACATCTTTAGGAAATTCAATGCCGTTAATTTCCAGTTTTTTATAAATAATGGCAATGCGGGTTTCAAAATCAGGAATGGTTAGATCGGCGGTTAATCCCCATTTAAAACGAGAGAGCAAGCGAGCCTCGAAACCCGAAATTTCAATCGGAGATTTGTCGGAGGTGAGGATTATTTGCTTCTTATTCATATATAGATTGTTGAATATATGGAAAAAAGCCTCTTGCGTTTTCAGTTTACTACCCGCTAAATATTGGATGTCATCAATGATAAGCACATCCACTGATTGGTAGAAATAGATGAAATCGTTGATATTTCCGTTTTTAACCGCCTCCATGAATTGTTGATAGAAAAGATCGGAATTGACGTACAAGACAACTTTGTCGGGATGATTCACCTTGGTTTGCAATCCGATCGCATGCGCCAAATGCGTTTTGCCCAAACCTACATCTGAATAGATAAAGAATGGATTGAAGGCTGTTTCGCCCGGATCCTTGGCGATTGCCCATCCGGCGGAACGCGCTAAACGATTGCAATCACCCTCCACGTAATTGTCGAAATTAAAACTCTCTATCAGATTGGACGGGATCTTGTGCCTCTTAATGCCCGGCAACACAAACGGATTGGGCAGGTTTTTTTCCGGCACATTGAAAATGTCAATCGGCTGACGGTCAACCATATTATTCGTTGCGTAACCGTCTTGCGAGGGCAGATTGATTGACTTATCCTCCTCCGGATTTTTCTCCATGACAACCCGATATTGCAACTTTCCTGACGTGCCTAATTCCTTGCGAATCACCAATTTCAATAAACTTACATAATTTTGTTCCAACCACTCGTAATAGAGATGACTGGGTAAGCGAATGATCAATGTGCTGTCTTGCACGGCAATGGGGACGATTGGCTCAAACCAAGTTTTAAACGCTTCGGGTTCCACGTTAGACTTGATTATAGCCAAACATCTATTCCACAACTCTTTACAATCCATTTTTTTACTATCCATCATTACTTCTCAATTAAAGCAAATACAACCCTTTTAAAATAAGCAAGTTAAAATTGGAAATGATTCCCTTTTTTCACTCAGCAAAAATGAACACAAAAAAGTTAAAAAAAAAATGTTTCTACCCTTGACTTTTATCTTTTTTTGTACATAGAAGAATGCACTATTTTTATGCCATTTTCCACAACTCGTTTATATTCAACATTTCAATTTCTTTTAAAAAAATGAAATACCTCCATCGCTCATTTTCAACAACTTACAATCATCTCACTAACAGTCAACAGATTAAAAAATCAGTACAATTTTATCCATTCATAGCTATTTCCAACGTGATTCAAAAAACGTAAAAAATCCTCTTTTTTGATAATCAAAGATGCAGTGTTTATACAAGGATGAAAACTTAATTTTTCGACATTATCCAAGGTGTGATCCAGGAATACATAAACATGTTTTTCAGTATCGTTAATCAATCCGAACGGTGTCACGGAACCGGGTGTCAACCCTAAATATTTTAACAATCTTTTCTCAGATGCAAACGACAATTTGCCCTGTTTCAACTGTTTTTCAATCTCATGAATGTTCATATCCCTATCGCAGTTCAGTACCACCAAATAGTGTTGATTTCCTTTATGGTTGCGAAAAAAGAGATTCTTGCAGTGTTGCGCGTCGTGCCCTTGCCAATACTGTTTTGCAATTTCTATGGTTGGCGCAGGCGGGTGTTCGATATATTCAAAATCAATATCTAACTCATTCAAAAGCGAATACAATCTTTCGTCACCGTTTTTTTTCATTGGATTATCATTTCTAAAAACAGGGCAAAAATACAATAATAGCATATAGATGCTACGGATTAAATAAGATGACCTGGTATTCACACAACATTTCAGCGAAAAATCTGTTACTTTTGTGCTGTTTTTTACTTTGGTAAATATATATAATTAGATGAATACATTTGGACGATTGTTTCGGTTGACAGATTTCGGAGAGAGCCATGGGGAGGCAATGGGTGGCGTGATTGATGGATTTCCCGCTGGTATAGAGATAGACACTAAATTCATTCAAAGCGAGTTAGACAGGCGCTCCCCGAATCAGCATATTCATTCTACTACGCGTAAAGAGAGCGATCGCTTTCAGATCCTATCCGGTGTGAAAAACGGGATCTCTACAGGTGGGCCGATTGGCTTCATCATCCAAAACGAGGATGGAAAACAGGCGGAAGATACGGAAAGACATGCCATTAAGCCTTCGCACGCATCATATACCTATCACAAAAAGTATGGTTTTAGCGACAATGAGTTTTTCGGACGCGCTTCCGCAAGACAAACTGTTTGCCGCGTAGCAGCCGGTGCTTTCGCCAAGATTATTTTACAGAAACACGGCATTGCTATTGTAGCATCCGATGCTTTTTCCGATCGAGAGATTCCTGAGAGCGACAGTATGGGAACAATCGTTTCTTGTCGAATTACCGGACTGCCGAAAGGTTTGGGCGAGCCGGTGTATGATAAATTCCACGCTCGATTAGGGTACGCCATGCTCTCAATCAATGCTGCGAAAGGGTTTGAAATCGGAGAAGGATTCAATGCCGCTCACATGACAGGATCACAATACAATGATACGCAAGATGCTGATTTTGCGTTTAATACAAATCACGATGGCGGAGTGCAAGCAGGTATTACCAATGGAGAGGACGTCACCTTCCGTATCGCTTTTAAACCAATCCCGACAATTGGGAAACCGCAGCAGACCATTGATTTCTTAGGGCATCCCGTAACTTTGGATGCCAAATCCCGTAATGACCGTTCGGTATCGCCGCGCGTGCTTCCGGTAGTTGAAGCAATGGCAGCCATGGTTGTTTTAGATTTTATTCTGATTAACAATGCCTTATTCCATGAAAAATAGATTTATCCTTTTACTGTTTTTGAGTTGCATTCCTTGGCTTGTCGCGGCTCAAGATGATGAAGATCCCTGCAAACAAACTGTGGATAAGAAGTTTGAAAAGCTATACAAGAAAGCGCGTTCGTTGCAAAATAATGGAGATCGTTCCGGAGCGCAAACCATATACCGCGACATTTTGGACGAATTCCCAGAGTATTTGGATGCAAATTATTATTATGCCATGAGTTATTACTATCCTATCCAGCGTAATAACATGAACATCGAAAATAAATCACATGCACTTATGGCTATGGAGGCCTTCAATCGCATACATGTTATTTGCCCCACATATCGCATCATACATAATCTATATGCTGCTCGTTTAGCCTATTTCATGGAAAACTTCTCCGAAGCCTTAAAATTTGCGAATGTCATGCTTGAAAATCCTGAAGATTGTAAACAGGAAGATCTGGATGAGTTGGATTTTTTAGTGCGCCGGGCTAAATTTTACGATAAAATGTTGAACAACCCCGTGCCTTTCGATCCCAGCCCCGTTTATGGAATCTCCACAAAACACGATGAGTATCTGGCCACGATTTCACCCGATGGCGAGCAATTTTATTTTACGCGACGCATGCCATACAGCGACCCAAACAACTACTTTGCCGATAATGACGCCCGAGAGTTTTTTTGTATTAGTAACAAAGGAAAAGATGGGCGCTTCCCTTCCGGCAATCCCCTGCCCGCTCCTTTCAATAAGTCGGAAAACGAAGGCAGCCCAAGTATCAATAGTACGAATGATTATCTGATTTTTGCCAAGATGACACCTTATAAAGTGGGAAATTCTGCCTACCCGAACTTTGATTTATATTCATCCGAATTCATCGACGGCGAGTGGACGGAGCCGCAATCATTAGGGCCAATGATTAATTTGCCAAACTATTACGAGTCGCAACCCTCATTGAGTTCAGATGGACAGACGCTCTTTTTTGTCAGTGACCGGCCAAGCGAACAGAGTAAAACTGAGGGAGGTACTACCACACTCGATATTTGGTACTCTGTGCGAAATGTAAACGGCGGATGGGAGGCACCTGTCAATTTGGGCAAAACCATCAACACGTCCGGCAATGAAAAATCACCATTCCTGCATACTGATAGCAAAACACTCTATTTTTCATCCGATGCGCATCCGGGAATGGGCGGTTTCGATATTTTTTATTCGAAATTGGACGATAAGAACCGTTGGCAACCCCCGGTGAATATAGGACATCCTATCAATACGGAGTTTGACGAAGTTGACTTTTTCGTTAGTTTGGATGGTAAAATGGCTTACTTCTCCTCCAACAATCTAGGCACAAATGACTGGAACATTTATCAATTTGAGTTATACGAAGAAGCGCGGCCGCGAAACATGGTTTTGATCAAAGGGGAGGTCATTAGCGACGATGGCGACCTATCTAACACCGTAGTTGAAATACGCGACACCGCATCCAAGGTTATCGCCACCTCAAAGGTAAACGAATACAGTGGGAAATATGCCATCGCCATGGAGATCCAAGAAGAGAAACCCGTTGAGATCATTGTAAACGTGAAGAAACCGGGACACTCATTTGATACAAAGCTCATCACGATGGAGAATATCATCAACGGTGTGGCTAAGAGCGACGCAGAAGTAAAAACTGTTGCCACTGGCAAAATATATGACCTGCATGACATCCACTTTGGAACGAATCTACATACGCTCACCTTGCGGTCGATGCGCATTATCGATCTGTTCGTGGAATTTCTCAAAGAAAATCCTTCGGTTAAAGCTGAAATACAAGGCCATACGGATGATATTGGCGACGACAAAGCTAACCAAGTGCTGTCTGAAAAACGAGCAAAATCAGTATATGACTACGTGATCTCCAAAGGCATTTCCACCTCCAGGCTCCGCTACAAAGGTTACGGCGAATATTCGCCTATTGCCACCAATGACACTCCGGAAGGTCGCGCAAAAAATAGACGTACCGTATTTCTAATTTATGAGCAATAATAGATTAAAACATGAAATATAAATCATTACTCATCTTTGGATTATTAGTATTATTCGTTCCTCTTCTTTCCGCACAGGAATCGTTTTGTTGGAAGAAAAATCTGGAAGAATCGAAGGTCGTAGTTCGGGCGAAGGTTGCGAGTGTGAACGGAGAAACAGTGCTCGCGACTGTTACGGAAGCCTTTGCAGGGAAAGTTAAACCCAAGAAAAACATGCAGTTCACGAATAACGACAATGAGACTGTTTTTAAAACGGGCGACGAATACTTCTTATTCCTGCGAGAAGGTGTGGAGAAGAAGAGCTACCGTTTGCCCGAAAATGCCAGTTTGCCGATTCTAAATGGAAATGTATTCTACAATTTGCTTCCGGAGGGAAAAGCGTATGCGCATCCGTCAAATGCATTGTCGGAATTTCTCAAGGTTTATTATGATGGTGATTTACATTTGGATTACATCGATCATCTGTTAGATCTGGTAAAAATCGGCGCTCCCCTACAAGAGGCTACGGAAAACTTTATGCGATTATATTATCTCAATTATGCGGGTTTCTCCGATGATTATAAGACATTGCTGCAAAACAATGAAGAACAAGTGTCGATAGCCGCATTGTATATTGTCGGAAACATCCAGAATGATGCATCTCGGAAAATTTTGCTAGATGTTCTAAGTGGTGATTTTTATCCGGAAATGAAAAAGGTGGCAGCAAAGCAAATTGCCCGAGACGAAGCGGCAATGGTTCTCCCGTTGCTATCCCCATTGCTGCAACCGGAAAACACAGCGTATGAATATGAATTCACCGCAAGATGTATTTTCTCTGCATTCGTCGAAAATGAAGTGAAAGAGATTATACCGGTTATGAAAGATTATCTCGAAAAAACGGATAGAAACCAAAATCCTAATCGCACCTATCTGATTTCAACAACAGATGGTTTGGCGCATTTCGCTTCGATTGAAATGAACAACTATCTCCACCGGAGTGCTACAGAATTTTTTAAAAGTGTAGACCGAGACAATTTTGGAATAGGCACAGAAGATTGGGGTGTCGCATACATGAAGGTTATGGAAGAATTGCCGGATATGTGGAACTTGCAACCCTATCTTTACAATTTCATGACTCATTTCAACGGCATCAACTCATCGTTTCGCAATAATCCCAACATGTTCAGAGAGAAGAAATTGAAAGAGGACTCCTTGCTTACTATACTCAAAGATGTACGACCCGACTTCCTGCCGGAAGGTCGCTGGAGTGTTTGGGCTGAGATTAACAGCAATTACGACTTAGTGTATTATCTCCCGACTTATATTTTGGATGAAGAATTTGGCGTAGAACTCTTGGTTCAAATACTACCTGAATACATGCAACAGAACTACCAGTGTGAAGTTGCCTTTTATTCAAAGAACTACTACGCCTTATTTGACTCCGAAACTTGTGCGGGAAGCCAACCGTTAGGTTACCTCATTAATTATTTGGCCAAATATGCCGAGTCCAAAGACGTCATCTTCCTGATGAATCTGCTTCAATACGGCTACGCTGAAAACGATCTCGATAGGGATTGCTTAGAGAAAGCGATCGAGAAAGCGGAAGAAGCCGTAGGACGCGTGAACCATGAAATAAAACGGTGATTAACGAAAGACGTCAAATCGATAGCGAAAATAAGACAAGGATGAGTCGTTACGATCGTTTCCCTTTCAGCGAAGCGATCGACATGAAAAGACCGAGCACTACACTACAAAGGGCGGCAAAAAGTACTTGCATCTCTTGCGGAAGAAGAAAAGTAATGGTGTGGGCGGGAATCCAAAAGAACGGGATTGTTTTTTTGAAGACGAAACCCCATTGCACCTCCCAATTGAGGCTGGAAATTATTTTCTTTACGGGTATCGGTTTTAGTAATGCGCTAAATTTACCGCCATTGTTGAGAATATGCGTGTCGGAAATTTTATGTGCAGTCATAAAAACCGGAGCAAAAGAGGTGTTCATCATCAAACTGATAAAAAAAGCACCGCAGATTTTCATGACTGAAAGCGGACCACCCATGCTGGCGACAATACCCGCAAACGGGCTAAACTGATCCAGATACATTGGAATCCCGCGGCTGAAAACGCCCATCCCGATAGCGATCCACATTCCGAAAAACCCCCAAACTACGCATCGCGGCGCAATACCGAAACCTTTTTGATTGTAATGTCCTGTCTTGATCCGCAAACCCAGCATCTCCCCGAACGTTGCCAATATGGCAAATTTGATGAATGCCATAATCAACGGATTATTAGCGTTGAACGTCGAGTAGGCATCGTAGACAGAATTGAAAATAAAAAATGGGGCTAAAAGGATAATTACTAAACAGATTACTAAAATGTCGCTTTTCTTCATGTCATTTACTTTAAGCAGCAAAAATAGAAAAAATTCAATGATTACTGCGATATTGATTTTTAAAACTTACAACGAGATCGTCCTCTCCAAGCGAATATCCTCCGAAGAGGCGCCAATCATAATTGTGAAGTCACCTGGCTCGATGACACTTTGCAAATTATTGTCAATCAAACTGAAATCATCGTCCGTTAAAGAAAAGGTTACGGTCATTGATTCGCCGCTTTTGAGGTGGATGCGTTTAAATGCGCGTAGTTGTTTGACAGGACGAACCACAGAAGCATAATGGTCTTTCACATACAATTGCACCACTTCGTCGCCATCAACCTTACCCGTATTGGTGATTGTACAAGTAACTTCCAGCGAAGCCCCCCTATCCATTTTCAAATCGCTGTATTCGAAAGTGGTGTAACTCAATCCATAGCCAAACTCATAGAGCGGCATGGCGTTCATTTCCACGTAATCGTGGCCGCGCGGATTTTTCTTATTGTAGTAAACAGGCAACTGACCCACATCGCGCGGCACGGAGATCGGCAGACGGCCGGCGGGATTGTAGTTCCCAAAAAGAATGTCTGCGATGGCATTGCCTCCCTCTTGCCCCGGATACCAAGCTGTAAGGAGCGCATCAGCATGCTCCGCCGCCCAGTTCATATTTAGGGGACGGCCTTGTATATAGATTACCACAATCGGTTTCCCGGTTGCTTTCAGCGCCTTTAATAAATCCAACTGATCTCCCATCAGATCTAATGTGGCACGGTCAAATCCTTCACCTGATTCCATGTCGCTGACTTGCACTTTGCTGACCACAGCGGCACCCGTCTCTTGATACGATGTCTTGAAATCGCGCGCACTGGATCCGCCAACCACGGCAACAACCACATCGGCCCATTGCGCTGCTTCCACAGCTTTACCAATATCGGTTTCGGTCGTGTCGCGAATAGCGCAACCTTTTACATAACGTACTTGTTTCGGTGAAACTTGTGCCAAAATCCCTTTCAGCGCTGTAATCACATTATCATCCGATTGCGGAGCAGTGTAGTCGCCCAGTTGGTTATAAACATTATCTGCATTTGGTCCGACAAGAGCAATCTTAGTGTCGAGAGACAATGGTAAAATACCGTTGTTTTCCAACAAAACAACCGACTCTTTGGCCACTTGGTTGCTCACGGCGACATGATCCTGAGAACGCACAATCTGTTCTGCCCGGGTAGGATCAACGTAAGGATTATCAAAAAGCCCCATCTCGAACTTCATTTTCAAGATTCGATGGACTGCCGGATTGATCACATTTTCAGGTATTTCATTGCTTTTAACTGCCGTAATCAATTGTTTATAAGCATTTCCACCCAAATCGGCATCCAAACCTGCGGTCATCGACATGACAGCCGCATCTTTGATATTTTTCGCCACAAAATGGCTGGTATGGATTCCGTCAATGCTGTATAAGTCAGAAACCGAAAATCCTTTAAAATCCCAATCACTCTTCAATACTTTTGTCAAGAAATAATTATGAGAGGTACACGGGATGCCATCTAAAGAATTATAGGCGGTCATCACAGAAAGCGCACCGGCATCAATGGCAGATTTAAAAGGAGGCAGAAAATTCTCGTGAATTTCACGCAATCCGATGTGTGTGGCATTGCCGTTATGTCCTCCTTCAGCTATTCCGTAAGCAATGAAGTGTTTCAACGTAACAATGGTAGCGTATGGGGCTGAGATATCACCTCCTCCCGTTCCTTTTACGATTGCTGCCGCCAACTTGCCACTCAGCACCGGATCTTCACCGTAACTCTCCTCCACGCGCGACCATCTCGGATCTCGGGAAAGATCAAGCACCGGGCCATAGCTGATATGCGCACCTTGCAACCTGACCTCCATAGCTATCACCTCCCCCATTCGCTCCAATAGCGCTGGATTCCAAGTGGCTGCCTGTCCTATTCCCGTAGGAAAGACTGTTGTTCCGATAGCCATGTGCCCGTGGGGCGCTTCTTCGGCAATGAAAACAGGAATCCCCAAACGACTTTCCCCCAAAGCATAACGTTGCAGAGCATTGCTTGCTTCAGCTGCTAAGCGGGGATTCAGTCCGGTCTCCAATGTTTTTCGAGTCCACGGATCGGCACGATAGACCGCCCAAAACATGCCCGTATAGTGCCGCGCCAATTCATCCTTGAATAATTGTGAGCAATAAACACTATCCCCGCGTTTTTCATACATCTCCCACCCTAACGGGCAAAGGAGCTGCCCCACTTTCTCTTCCAATGTCATCAATCCCAGCAAATGCGTAGCACGATCCTCGGCATTCAATGCGGGATTTTTATAGTCGGGAGTTTGGGCTTGGATAGTGGAAACGAAAAAAAGGAGGCAAATGGCGAAGAAGAAAAGTCGTTTTGTCATATCGGAAATTTTAACGCGCAAATGTAAGAAATGATTTGGGACAAAAGAGACACAAAGGAAAAAATCCCCTCCTATCCATTCGTCAATTTTTCTATTTTCGCGAAAGTTTTATTTGAATTTCGCACTAAATCATTTATCATTTATGAAAATTAAAAAACTATTCTTTTTAGCATTTATTTTAGCTTTTACTTATGTCAACGCGCAAAATAAAATCGATCCCGTCTTACATTTCAACACAAATAATGAATTTAAAATTCTGCAAATCACAGATATTCATTATGTATATGGAAGAACGACTTCAGATTCTGCCATCCAGCGAATGAGTTATCTTTTGGATATTGAGCAACCTGATTTTGTCGTATTTACGGGCGATATTATCACCAGCAAAAAACAACAGGAGTGTTGGGATATCGTCCTTAAGCCGGTAATAGACCGAAAGATTCCGTGGGCAGTGGTATTGGGCAATCATGATGACGAGCATAACTGGAGTCGCAGAGAGATTATCTCCTATCTTGAAAAGCAACCGTATTCTCTGACGCAAATGGGACCGGAGGAGTTGAAAGGTGCGGGCAACTACACCATCCCGCTGTTAACTCGCGCCGGCAAAAAATCGCATATTCTTTACTTCATGGATTCTAATGCCTATAGCACGATCGCCGGAATTAATGGATACGGTTGGTTCGGTTTTGATCAAATTGCTTGGTATCGCAATATGAGCGAGGATTTTACGAAAGAGAATGGCGGCAACCCCTACCCTGCCTTGGCTTTCTTCCATATCCCACTAAATGAATTTGAGATGTTATTCGACACTACCAAAAACTACAAAGTGTATGGCACGCGCGGCGAGAAAGAGTGCCCGGGCGCATTGAACTCCGGCATGTTTACTGCCATGCAAGAAAAGGGCGATGTGATGGGTGTTTTTGTCGGTCACGAACACGACAATGATTACATTGGCGTATTGCGTGGCATCGCCTTGGCTTACAGTCGTTTTTCCGGTTGCAATAATATCTACAACCACATTGGGTACGGTGCCCGCGTAATCATCCTCAAAGAAAACGAACGAACATTCGACACTTGGATTCGCACATCGGAAGGAGAAGTGTTGTATAAAGTAAATTATCCTGCGGATTTCAAGTAACGAAAATACTTGAATCGAAAAAGACTCAACAGGCATTTCCACCTATTGAGTCTTTTTTTTTGTTCAATACAGTCAGTTTCAACTAACCTATTGGGTGTTTTATTTCAATACATTTATCGGCTTCACAATCTCTTTTCCGATCTCGATAGCTTTGAGATTTTCGGGAATAAGACCGTGATGGCGTTCGGGTAATGATTTTTGAAGCCCTTTTTCGATAAATTCAGAGTTCACGATCGGTTTTATACTCAAAAATCCGCCTAAAATGATCATATTGAAAAATTTAGCGTTTCCGAGTTCCGATGCTTTGTCCGTGCCCGCTACTTGATAGATATTGATGTCTTTGCGGGTTGGGTGGTGTGTGATACCGTTGGGGTCATAGATCAACAATCCTCCGGGTTTCACCGTACTCTCGAATTTGTCCAACGATTGTTGGTTCAAGATGATGGCCGTGTCATATTGGTTTAATGTCGGTGAGCTGATACGCTCGTCGCTGATGATCACGGTTACATTGGAAGTACCTCCACGCATTTCGGGGCCGTAGGAAGGCATCCAGCTAACTTCTTTATTTTGCATAACTCCGGAGTAAGCAAGGATTTTACCCATTGAAAGTACACCTTGTCCGCCAAATCCGGCTATAATGATTTCTTCTGTCATGTTTTTTAATTTTAAAGGTTATTCATTATTTTTCAGGAACTTTAATATCTCCCAATGGATATTTGGGCAGCATGTTTTGTTCCAACCACTCATTGGATTTCACCGGTGTCAGCTTCCAACCGGAGTTGCAATTAGAGACCACTTCGATAAAGCTAACTCCTTTGTTCAATTTTTGGTTTTCAAATGCAGTGCGGATTGCTTTTTTACATTTGCGTACCAGTGCCGGTGTGTAAACCGCTTGGCGGGTAACGTAATATGTTCCGGGTAATTGAGCCACCAATTCAGTGATTTTCAAAGGATTTCCCATCAGTTCGATATCACGTCCATAAGGGCTGGTTGCCGTTTTCATGCCTTCGAGAGTCGTCGGTGCCATTTGCCCACCGGTCATCCCGTAGATTCCATTATTTACGAAAATCATTACGATATTTTCGCCGCGATTGCAAGCGTGGATAGTTTCCGCCGTGCCGATCGCTGCCAAGTCGCCGTCACCTTGATAGGAGAATACGAATTGGTCGGGGCGTAATCTTTTCATTGCGGTTGCCAGTGCGGGAGCTCTACCGTGAGCGGCCTCAACGCAATCCACATCGAAATAGTTGTAAGCTAACACGGAGCATCCCACCGGTGCCACCGCTAAAGTATTATCCTGAATGCCCATCTCTTCAATTACCTCTGCAATCAGACGGTGGATAAGACCGTGTCCGCAACCCGGGCAATAATGCATCACATTATCAGTCAAAACCGGAGTGCGTCTATATACTAAGTTTTCGGGTTTTACTATATCTTCTCTTTTCATACGATTATATTTTAAATTTTAAAGTCGTATGCAGCTTGCATGAAGAATGATCATTCGTTTGGATGAAGATTTTCGTCATGCTAGATTCATACTTTTACTATATTTATGTAAGCCGGACACATCCGCTTATTTCATTATTTTTTCTTTTATAGCTTCAACAACTTCAGACGGTGACGGGATGATACCGCCGAAACGGCCGAAATGTTCAACAGGCACATTGTCACCCACTGCCAATCTCACATCTTCCACCATTTGTCCGGCACTCATTTCCACGGAAAGAATACCCTTGAGATTTTTACTCATCTCGTTGATCGCTTTACTTGGGAACGGCCACAAGGTAATCGGACGGAGCAATCCCACTTTGATACCTTGTTCACGCGCCAATTCAATAGCTTTCTGACTGATACGTGCAGAAGAGCCGTAAGCCACGATCAGATATTCAGCATCGTCGCACATTGTTTTCTCATAGCGTACCTCATTCTCTTCTATCACTTTATATTTTGCTTGCAGACGAAGGTTTACAGCCTCTTGTTTCGCTGCCTCTAACTGCAATGAAGTCACGATAACATGCGGTCTGTCGGGAGTTTTTCCGGTCATTGCCCACGGAAAATTCTCTCTGATATACTCGTTGGTCCAGCGGGGTTTATAATCGTCAACTTCCACTTTTTCCATCACCTGACCGATAACACCATCAGAAAGAATCATCGCCGGATTGCGGTATTTGAAAGACAGCTCGAATGCCAATTCCACAAAGTCGTACATCTCTTGCACGAAAGCGGGGGCAAGAGTGATCAAGCGATAATCGCCGTGTCCACCACCCTTAACTGTTTGAAAATAGTCGGCTTGCGAAGGCTGGATAGTTCCCAGTCCCGGACCACCGCGCACCACATTCACTACTAACCCCGGAAGTTCGGCGCCGGCCATGTAGGAAATACCTTCCTGCATAAGGCTCACTCCCGGACTGGAGGAGGAGGTCATCACTTTTTTACCAAGCGCAGCACCGCCATACACCATATTAATGGAAGCTACTTCGCTTTCTGCCTGAAGCACTACCATGCCGGTTTTTTCATAAGGCTTCTCAGCCATAAGGTGTTCTAACACTTCAGATTGTGGGGTAATCGGATAGCCAAAATAACCATCTACGCCGCAGCGAATGGCGCCTTCTGCGATAGCTTCGTTACCCTTCATTAATTTTAACTCTTTCATATAGTTGTTTTTTTCGTTATTAATTTAAATGATAAAAAATACCGGATTAAACTTTAACTCGGTAAACTTCGATAACGCCATCGGGACAAAGAATTGCGCAATTAGCACAACCAATGCAAGCGTCCTCGTTAATCATTTCAAGGTAATTATAACCTTTTCCATTTACATTTTTTGACAGGGCGATGACTTTTTGCGGACATCCTTCGATGCAGACCGCACACCCTTTACATTTCTCAGTGTCAATTACTAATGTTCCTTTGAATGCCATAACTCTATTTTTTTGTTATTATGTTGTTTTATAATGATTTATAGTTAAAAAATCACAGGGGCGAAAATACAGCTTTTTTTGTAACGGCAACAACTTTGAAAATGATTTTTTTGCGCATAGAGGAGTGATTATTTTCATGTCTCGAT
>JAJDJJ010000119.1 GCA_030267125.1 Bacteroidales bacterium OttesenSCG-928-B11 | reverse complement strand
TTGGCTCGCGGGGTTGGTTTCAGTCTTTGCCGTTTTCGTTTCGGCTTTTTCTTCCTTGTTGAAAGGTTTCACAAGTTTCACACCGTTTGCGGCTGTCGTTGTTTTTGTTTCTTCTGTCTTTTTCATTTTTAATTGGTTTTAAGTTGTTAATATTTGTTGGGGGGGGTCTGACTTCTCCCCATTGTTTTTTTTTATTCTAACATTCCTTTTTGCACGAAAGAGAAATAATTTTCCGATGAGATGATAAGATGATCCACAAGGCGGATATTTAATAAACGGGCGGCATCTTTAAAATTATTCGTTAATTGTATGTCGCTGGGGCTTGGCGACACTTCCCCGCCCGGGTGGTTGTGTATGAATATTAAAGATGTGGCGTTTAGTAAAAGTGCGCCCTGCAACGCAATTCTTATATCTACTTCCGTGCTCGTTATTCCGCCCTCCGCAAGTTTCATGACTGATAAAACTTTGCTGCTTTGGTTCAGATAGATAGCAAACGCTAATTCTTTATAGTCGATGTTTTGCGCCATTTCTTCCTCTGCTAACATGATGTCATAAACATCTTGAGCGGTTCTAATTTGCTTTCTTTCGGATGGCTTTACTTTGGATTGATAGTGTATTTTCACCAATGGCACTACTGGAGTTTTCAATTTTTCCATGTCTTAGATTTTAGTTTATTTTTCGATTTAGTTAATTTCCTGTGTTCCTGTGTTTTACTTCCGCATTTTTTGCAAAAAAAGCGGATAAAGTGTAACGTTTGCCGCCTCTCGCCCTACTAAAAAAGGTTATAAAAAAAACCTTTTTTCAAGGAAATATGATTTAACATACCGCTGTCAATTCTTTAACGTTTCGTTATTCGGGCGGGCGGCGGCTTTTCGTAGCCTTTGCAATATTCAATAAGTCAAAGAGCGTGCGGGGGCTTGGCGGTGGTTTATGCCTCTTTTTTAAATTCTACTTGTTTCAAGTTGAAAACAAAGAGGATAGGGAAAAATACGCCGTTTTCGGTTTCAATCGGCTTTCCCCATATCGGGAACGCCTTAGAGCCTTTCTTAACCTTTGCGCCTATCTCGTTCCACTCTTCCAAAGTCTTAAATTCAGACGAACCCACACCGTAAATATAAGTCATAATGTAGTAGTTTAGCGGGTGATCTTTGAAAGGTCTTTTGCTTGTTTTATTATATTCGCTGTCAGGGTTTTCATAATGCGCTTTAAGTTCCTTTGCTTGCTCTGAAACTTCTTTTAGCCGCACCCTGTGGGCTGCAAAACCTGTGAGAGGTGCGTTTATGGTCTGTGTGGCTTGCGCTGTCTGTGTGGTTTTTGTTGTTTTCGCGGTTTTCTTGCTCTTTGCAGTCTTAACGCTTTTTTTAGTTGCTGTGGTGTCGTTTGTTTTTTCCATAAGGCTCTGTTTTTAGTATTGTTAAGGTTAAAAATATATCTCGTCTAATCTGTCCGCAAAAACCCTTTCTAATTCCATTATATCGCTATAAAACATATCTTTGAACGGTTCGCAAGCGGTGGCGTAACATTCCCACGCGGTTTTGAAAAGGTCTCTAATGATCTCTAAGTTTTTGGTTTGTGCTTTCATAAGGCTTTATTTTTTTAGTCGTTTGTTATTGTCTCATTGTTTCAATACACTAATATACAACATTTTGACCCCATTTGTCAAGTCTTTGAGCATTTTATTTTCATTTTATTTCACTGTGTATCAATAACTTAACGTCATTTAAGATTTTTAAATGATTAATTATGAGTAAATTAGGATATTTTTGGAAGAAAAACGAGCGATTGAAAGCGGATTGAATTAATTGATAATCAATTAGTTAAATGGTTTTTTGACACTATTTTTGCAGCAAAAACAACGCACTTTTCACTATATTTAAAAAATTGTTAATTGACACGGCGCGCCGTCCACCGTCTTCTAAACCACCCCAAGCCGTCCACATGCGCATGATCGCCCGCAAGGGCGATACAAAAACTAAAAATCACTTGGAAATCCGCACGGGAATAAATCCGCCCCGCTTCTTCTGTATGTCTTTGCCGAACTTGCTCCACAGTATCTTGTCCGCGGCGTCGGAAAAGTGGGTGGCTTCCTCCTGCAAAATGCCCGAACTCTTCCTCTCCGAGCTTTTGTCTTTCTTCAATTGTCCGTCCACGTCTTTAATCCGGGCGTTGTTCATGGATATGAGCGTGTGGCGGCACTTCTCGCCGTTGAAACGGACGAGGGGCAGGTCATCCCGCTCCTCACGCAAGACAAGCCCCCAGAGCAGGTATTTGTCACTTTGTGGCGGCTCCATGCCCTTGTGGACAAACTCGCGCACCTCCCAGCCCGCCTGCCTGAAATAGGATATGGCAAGTTGGTTATAACTCATGGAATTGATGATGTTGGGGTTTCTCGAATCGCCGTACCTATCCCGGTAATAATGCAGCGTTTTGTTGTTATGGTGCTTGTAATATTCAGTGAATTGCCCGCAAAGCTCTTTAATCAAGACGTTGCTGTTCTCATCGGGTTTCACGAAAAACTCGTTGATGAAGTTTTGGCAAGTCTGCCCGGTGATCCTGTCGCCAACGAAGTCGTAGTTGCGCTGCTGGCACACGCAGAAAAGGGAAATGGAGCTTCCCCAGTCCGGCACGATCTCTATGGGAAGATCTGCATTGCAATCCCTGTCGAAGAGGCTGTTTTTGATTTGCAGCCTGTCAATGTCGAAGTTTGTGTTTTTGGCGTACTCCAAAATATTCTTGTCATCCAACCCATTGTGATAGACGTGTTTGGCATCTATTATCGAATAGAAGCAATCCTCGACTTTATCCAACAGATAATTCATGATCTCGCATAGGAAGATGATCGGCGGGAGCGTTTGGCGGCTTTTCTTGATGTAGGATAAGCCGAGATGCTCGATATTGTCAAAGGCGTTGGAAACGGTGAAAAGCAGCCCGTCAGAGGAGACGAACGGCGTGATGCGGCTTTTCACACGGGCGATCTCGTTCCACATCTCTGCGAATTGCTTTGGGTTGTCGATGTCCAACAACTCCAACTGCATCTTAACAACCCTGTTCCATGTCTCGAACAGTCTGATCCCCGCTTCCCGCTCGTAATAATCAGCAAACTCCAAAACCCACCGTCCATCGCGGGTGGGCGGCATGGACGTGGAGTATTTAAAGCCGTGGTGCAGGTGGATTGGGTTTTGCGACTTGCTCCCGAAAAATTCCAAATTGCCCCTGTTTGTCGGCACGACCTCCTGGTCGTACTGCTCCTTGTTCAACGTCAGCGTTTCATCGGCGATTTCAAAGTCCACGTTGCTCCCGCGCCCGCTGCCCGGTTCGGACTGTGAAATGAGGGCGATACGCACGCCGTTACTGACGGAAACGAAGTTGTCGAACTTGTTGATTTCTTCATAAGAGGAATCAAAATAGGCGGGCGGGCGTTTGCCGATCACGTAGTTTTGGTCTTTCTGATAGCCAAGTTGGTTAAGTATTTTTAGTGAACTCGGCAGCGTGCGGGTGAGCAACTGCCCGAACGTCTTCCCAGTCAAGGCGATGACGGCTTTTGGCATCAGGCGGATGAGCCTGTCCAACCAAAAGCCGATGTCGGCGGATTTCCCTGTCCCCCTGCCCTCCACGGACACATGACACTTGGGCTGGAGTATAAAGCCGGGGAGCTGCGCCATGTTGCCGTTCATCTTGATCTCCATGCGCTAACTGTTTAGGATTTCAAACGCGGTGTCCTCGTCTATCTCGTTGCGGAGGTTGCCCATCAGTTGGGTTCGGATGTCGGCGGGCAGCCTCTGCAAAAGGTTTTCCGGCATGGAGAACTTCGTGTCCTTGAAATTGAATTGGATAAATATTTGATTGGACTCCATGAGTTTCGGGTCGATCTTGACGGGCGGCAGCTGGGCGAGGTATTTCTGCAAGGTGGCGATGTTCTTAGCCCTTGCCGTGTCGCTTGTGGCGGGGTTGGCGATCTCCTGCATCAGCCAGTCTAAAAACCACCCCTCTAAAAAATCCCTGTCCACGGTCTCATGCTTGTTCCATAGGCGGCTTGCGTTGCGGATGTCGGCGTACGCCTGTTCCTTGCTGATGTGGGGATAGCGGGCTTGCAGTTTTAAAGCCGCAACGCTTTTG
>JAJDJJ010000118.1 GCA_030267125.1 Bacteroidales bacterium OttesenSCG-928-B11 | reverse complement strand
CGTTGACAAGAATCTAGTCCAAAGGAGATTATCGTTTTGTATCGTATATCAACAGCTTTCTATCTTTGTCGATTCTGAAATTGTCGATCTCTTCTTTGATAAAATCTTCACCGATTACGAAAGTGGCGGGAAGACCTTTCTTCACGATTACAGGTACATTTTCAGCCCATTCGTCACCAATTCTCAATTCAGTGATGTAGATTACCGAATTTTCGATGATGCTGCCGTCTTCTTGTTTGATGGCTGCTGCGCCTTCTTCGAAGTTGTCCACGGTGATCGTCATCTCTTTCAAGTACTGCGTAGCCAATATATAGCTGATGTAAACCTCACTGCTTCCTGTAGCTAATACAAAGTCATACGACTTATTATAAGTGACAGCCGTGCCTTTTACCGTGCCATCATCCAAAATTTCAACAGGAGTAGAGTTTTCATTTACCACAGCAATAGGTCCACCTGTACGTTTCACATCACCAATCTGATCACCTTTGGGTACAAAGTCTGAACGCAACACGATAAACTCGGTACGACGATTCAATTGGTTTGCATATTCCTGCTGATCTTTATCAGACAATGAAGTGATGTATGCTTCGGTTAACTCGGTTCCTTTTGGGAAAGTATATCTTTTACCTCTATACACTCCGGAAAAATCATTCAAGAATTTACGGGGTCTATACTCTCCATATCCTCTTGCCACGATCCGGTCGGGATCAATTCCCTTTTCATTGATCAAGAAATTAACACAAGATTCCGCACGTCTTTGAGATAGTTTCTCATTATATTCATCATTACCTTTGTAGTCAGTGTGAGAGCGCAACTCGACAACTAATGTCGGGTTCTTAATCATGATATTATAGAGAAATAATAAAGAATCTTTATATTGAGATTTCAAAACAGATTGATCGAAATCATATAGTACTTCGGGCAAAATAATGGGTTCATTCGGAATCGGAACAAGGATAAAATCTTGTTTCAAGTCAGTATTTTCTGCCAAGCCAACTGTAGTTTGCGTAGCTGTGTTTTTCCCTTGGTCTTCCCAATATTTTTCTCTTGTAACTTTCATGGTGTAAGTCACATTACCTAATATTTTCGATTTATCGAAGTGGTAGTATCCTTTCACGTCGGTTTTGGTGGTATATAATGAACCGTCGGATCCGGATATTTCCACCGTTGCACCGTCGATATATTGCAGGGTTGCTTCGTCGCGAACGAAACCGGAAATGCTATATACCAAAGGTCTGAGTACAAAATAGTAAATATCATCACCTCCGCGGCCACCGGGACGGTTGGAGGAGAAATAACCTTTGTCCATGTAAGGCGATTTGGAGAGCGGGTCGATTGCTTCCACATCGTCAAAAATGATACTCATGTCATCCCAGCAGGAGTTGATGGGGTACATGAGGTTCACAGCGGGCTGAAACTCCCCGTCTTTGAATTCGGAGTGGAAAAGGTCGAGCCCTCCCATACCGGGCCATCCGTCGGAGGAGAAGTACAGGTTGTTTTCATCTTTCATTGTCGGGAAAACCTCTTGTCCAGAGGTATTCACATTAGGTCCTAAGTTTTCTATCGTGGTAAATTTTCCGGATTTCTTGGTACGGGTAGCTTTGTAAAGGTCGTATCCGCCATAGCCATCGGGTTTGTTTGATGCGAAGTAAAGAGTCAGTTCATCCGGCATGATATAAGGATGCACGTAATTGAAAGAGTCGGGGCCGAGTTCTACAATGGCAGGTTCGCTCCACGATTTCCCTCTTTTCTGTGCAGAGTAGACATAACATTGCATCACCTTCTTTTTGTCTTGCGGGCAGCGGGTAAAATAGATCACACCGCCTTTAAGATTGGCGGATGCCTCCCCTTCGTTTACGGCAGTATTGAGCACGTCTCCTTCGTCCAACGGCAATGTCGGCGACCATTCGCCGGGCCATTCGGTGTTTTTGCTTTTCGGTTTGTCCGTTCTGTACAAATCGGCGAAATAACCACCGGTCCATTGATCTTGGCCTTTTCCCACGGAGCCCTCACGGTTAGAAGAGAAGATAATTTGGTTCTTTTTATCTAAGTTACCCCAACGCGGTGCCCATTCATCCTGCTTTGTGTTGAGTTTTTTGAAATTCTCCACTTCGTAACGGGTCGGGTTATCCACCCATTGTTTTGCCTTTTGGCAACCTTCAACACGGGCGTCGATGCGGGTATCTTCCGGTACACGTTTTTTGTAATCGGTATAATACTTCAATGCTTGGTCATATTCACCTCTTAAATTATATATACTACCTAAGTGAAAAAGGATAATGGGATTATCCTTTTGGTAGTTTTGTTTATGAAGACGTAGATATTGTTGTTCGGCGCGTTTGAGGTCACCCATGATACGGTAGCATTCTGCGATTTGGAATGTCACGCGTCGGAGTTCAACTCTGTTCTTTTTAATCTTTTTAACACCCTTCCGGTATTCATCCAACGCCTTCTCGTATTGGCAGTGCCTAAAGGCGTTATCAGCGTCTCGGGTAGTTTGGGCATTTGTAATGGAAATACTAACTATCAATGCGCATATTAAAATGGCAGTTATTTTTATTTTGTTCATATTTAGTAGATTTTCCTAACTTGAAATTGGGTTGCTAAAATAGCAAAATATTCTGAATTACAAATACCCGTAAAAAAGACTATTTTTATTTAAGTTTCATTCTGTTTACTTTGCCTCTTTTTAATAAGTCATAAGCCAATGGCGTGGAGAAGAAAATACCGGAGTATGTTCCGATGATCACACCAGCGCCCATTGCGAAGACAAAACCGCGGATCACTTCGCCTCCAAAGATGAAAATTGCAATCAACACCACGATGGTTGAACCGGCTGTGTTTACCGTTCTGCCCAATGTGCTGTTAACAGCGGCATTGAAGTTGTCGTAGTTGTCTCTTTTCGGATAAAGCGCCAAGTTCTCACGAATACGGTCATAGATGATCACCACGTTGTTGATGGAGTACCCGATTACGGTCAAAATTGCGGCGATGAACGATTGGTCGATCTCCATGGAGAACGGCATCACTTTGTAGAAAAGAGAGAAGAGGCCTATTGTAATTAAGGCATCGTGTGTCAACGAGATCACACCGCCTACACCAAATTGCCAGTTTTTAAAACGGATAGCAATGTAGATAAAGATCAATACTAACGAGATCAATACCGCTCCAATCGCATTGCGAACTAATTCTTTTGCGATCATAGGCTGTACCTTTTGCGAGCTTTGGATACCTCTCGGATCAACTTGTTGCGTGAAATCGGTTTCGGAAATATCCTCTTTCGTATAGAATCCTTTCAGCGCATTGTATAGTTTGATTTCCACCTCTTTGTCAACGGCAGGATCATTGCTGTCAATTTTATAGTTGGTAGTGATTCTCACTTGGTCATTACCGCCGAATGTTTTCACTTCCGGATTACCGCCAAATTCAGCACCCACGGCTTCGCGAACGTCCGCTGTGTTCACATCTTGGTCAAAACGAACCACATAATTTCTACCACCTGTGAAGTCAATACCCGGACTTAATCCCAACGTAAAGAGTGAGATGATACAGATCACGATCATTGCTCCGGAGATAGAATAGAATATTTTCTTTGTTTTGATGAAGTCGAATTTAGTATTGGTGAAAGCATTGATGGTATATTTGTTACCAAAAGACAAAGATTTGCCTTTTTTCAATCTGTTCTCGAAGATGATCCGGGTGATGAAGATTGCTGTGAACAAGGATGAACAGATACCGATGATCAACGTGATAGCGAAACCTTGAACAGGGCCTGATCCCAAGATGTAAAGTACGATAGCTGTGATCAATGTAGTCACCTGGCCGTCGATGATAGCGGAATAAGCATTTTTGAAACCTTCGTCGATGGCCATGCGGTAGCCTTTTCCGGCGCGAATTTCTTCTCGCACACGTTCGAAGATGATCACGTTAGCATCCACTGCCATACCCAGCGTCAACACAATACCGGCGATACCCGGCAGGGTCAATACCGCGCCTAATGAAACCAATACTCCCAAGAGGAAGAATACGTTGAGTAACAACGCAACGTCAGCAGCAAGACCGGCACGGCTATAATATATTAACATGTAAGCCAATACTAACAAGAAGGCGAACACCACTGACAGTAAACCGG
>JAJDJJ010000117.1 GCA_030267125.1 Bacteroidales bacterium OttesenSCG-928-B11 | reverse complement strand
ATTGCACCATGAAAGCGAAAACTCTCTTTTCTTGCTTTCCCCTTTATAACCCTTCCCCGCATTTGCGACCGGGTTTTGTTTTTTCTTCGGCATTATTTTTATATCTCCGTCCGAAAGCACCTAAACGAGGGAGGTTGCGTCGGGTTGTGACGTGGATTTTTGGAAGGGAGCATTAAAAAAAGACAAAGTAAATATTGACCTAAAAAACAATAAAATCATGAAAAAGTATTTTTATCTATTTCTCGCCATCTTAGCAACGGCTGCGTTGCACTCCTGCAAAAACGCCTCTGTGACCGGAGTGGAATTAAACAAGACCAAGCTGGCGCTTCAGGTGGGGGAAACCGAAACACTCACCGCAACAGTTATACCCCAAGATGCGGACGACAAAACCGTGAGCTGGGCAAGTGGCAACACGGCGGTGGCAGACGTGGACAACAACGGCAAGGTGACAGCGAAAGCTATCGGCACAGCCATGCTCACCGTAACCTCTACGGACGGCGGCAAAACAGCGAGCTGTGCGGTAACGGTAATGCCTTGCAATTGTATCATGGACTCGTTAAGAGGGGAGTGGAAATGGTTTAAAAAAGAGGGAGGTTGGCGTGGCCGCATCACGGATAACGATTTCAACTCCACGGTGAAAGTGATGAGCCAAAATGAGGACGGGGCTATCAATTGCGAAGTCATTGTTGACGACACCCTGTTTTATGCGGGCAGTTTTCAACTAAAACACACGCCATATTATGCAAACAGGAGGACGGCCGACATCAAACTCCCCCATAATATTATATATAGCGGTGGCCAGGCTATCCTTTGGCATAACGATTGGATGCTATCCTTTGAAGATGATTTTATGGAACAGCCTGACGACGAGATTCTGTGCTTTTGGGACGGTGTTATAGACGGCTATTTTTATTATTACAAAAAAATAAAATAAGGGGAGCTAAACATGAAAAAGACAATTTGCCTAGTGCTATTTGCCCTAGTAATAAATTTTGCAAGCGCACAAAAAACAGCGGAAATCATCGCACTCGAAAAATCAAATCTCAAACCGATAGAATCGGTTGCGAATGGTTTTGGAGAAAAGGTCGACAAAGAAAGCCAGGTCATACGTATTAACCGAAAAGAAAATTTTAAATCGGAAGCAAAAGAAAGAAACGAAATGGTTTTATCTTATCTACAGTCAAAACGTGACATGTATGGACTAAGTAATGATTTGAATGACATCGAGATAACAGATACTAGGAAAACACCGTCAGGGACATATGTATATTGCAAGCAATACATACATGGCATCCCGGTGTTTGCATCCAATTTTATCGTCTATTTAGACAAGGAGAACGTTGTGAGGTACGCGTTAAATGAATTTAGGAATATGGGAATTTATGAACGGATTTATGCCGATCCGTCAATAGAAGGTGCTGAGGCCTTAAAAATAGCACAAGAATATCTAAATATAGAAAATGATACTGAATGCAAATCCAAAACGGAACTTGTTTATTTTGAGAGTATAGATAAAGGGTTGGAGTTAGCATGGAAAATCAACGTTACCCCAATAGAGTCGCTGGGTAGTTGGCAGATTTTTGTGTCAGCAAATACCGGAAATGTTATTCATGCGGAAAGCACCAATCGACATATCAATGGTGTTGGAAAAGTTTATAATCCGAATCCCCTTGTCAGTGCGGGCGTGCCGTATGGTCATGGGGATTGCTATTCGCATAACGATGGATTGACCAATCCATGTTTGAACGGAGAGTTAGAAGAAGTGATATTGCAGGGTATATCCTATGAGAAGGGTTTATATAAATTGAAAGGGCAATATTGCGTGATAGAAGACTTCTTATCGCCCTATGGGCATAATATCCCTCAGTTGCCTGCCCCTATCTTTAATTACACACGAGAAGATGAAGAATTTGCAGCTGTGATGGCTTATTATCATATTGATTTATCAGCCAGACGTGTTTTGGAATTGGGTTATGAGATACCTGATAGAATAAAAGGGTTAAGGGTAGACCCACACGTCGCATCTAATGATGCTTATTATGAACAAGATGATAATTATATAGCTTTGGGGAGTTCAATTGAGTTTGATAACATTTTTGTTAATGCGGGAGAAGATGCTGACGTGATCTGGCACGAACACGCTCATACATTTCAAGAGAACTTCAATCCTTTTTTTATGTTATATGCGGAAGAAACAAGATCCGTACAGGAAGGTTCTTCAGATTACTGGGCTGCTATATAAAAGATCTCTTTATCCAAACCATTGGGCGGAAATGGGTTTGTGGTTCGAAATGGGTGATCCTATAGAATTACGCAGAGTAGATTTAAATGTGACATACCCTTCGAATCTTTTTGATGGATCCCGCCAAGGACAAATATGGAGTTCGGCTTTAATGAAAATATGGGGAGATCTTGGAAGGGATGTCACAGACCAGTTATTTTTGGAGACACATTTTCTTTGGGGGCAATCTCCCAGTATGAGAGATGCGGCGGCGGCATTCATGCAAGCGGATATAAATTTATATGATGGAGAGCATTTATGTGAGATAGTAGCTCGTTTCAAAGAACATGGGCTTATTGAGCCACCTACTCTATCCGAAATTCTTACTCAAAACACTATATGGGACGAACCTGTGTTTGTGATGAATTCATTAATAATTCCTAATGGTCTTACACTTACAATTAATTCTATGGTACGTTGCGAGCCTAATGTTTCCATTACTGTCCGCCCCGGAGGGAAACTTATTGTTGACGGCGGTACGCTTACCAGCGCCTGCTCCGATCAGATGTGGAAGGGTATCATCGTGGAAGGCAATTCCTTGCTCTCACAAACCGCCGCCAACCAAGGGACGGTGGAATTGAAGAACGGGGCGGTGCTTGAGAACTCCGTGGTGGGGATCACAGCCGCGAAAGGCAGCGGACAGCTTTATGTCATACGACAGGCGGCATCATCAAGGCTACGGAAACTACTTTTAGAAATAACCAAACGTCAATTAAATTCCAGCCTTACGTGCGGACAACCGGCAGTATACAATTAGGTAACGTCAGTTATTTTGACCGCTGCACCTTTGAAATAAATGAGGATAATCTTTTGGCAACGAACGGTCTCACTTTCTCGGAAATGGTTTATCTGTCCGGCGTGCGGGGAGTCCGGTTTACAGGCTGCACCTTTGCCAACACAACCTCAACTTTGGTAAGCAAGGCTATTAATGCGCACAATGCCGGGATCACCGTGGAAGAGTATTGTCCGGGGCCCTTCTATGCCATGCAATGCGATTGCGCGTCGCCTACCCGTTCCAGCTTTACTGGTTTCGGAACAGCCATAGCGTTCTACACAACCGGCACGCAATACGCGGTGTCCATTGACCGCGCCGATTTTTCCAATAACGGGACAGCTATCGAGGTCGACGGGGTAAACAACGCCTCCGTCTTGCGTTCCAACTTCAACCTCGGGGGAAATTCCGGATACGGCCTCTTCATTCAAAATGCCACAGGTTACAAAATACAAGAGAACAATTTCCATGCCGGTTTCCCGCAATCATTTTGGCCTGGAATTTACGTGTATGGATCTGGTGTCGTTGAGAATGCGGTGTACAAGAACAACTTCACCAATCTACAGACGGGTATTTGGGTTGACGGTGTCAACGGATCCAGCAACTTAACACAGCCCGGATTGCAGTTCGGTTGCAATCGATTTGCAAACAATGGCACTGGCATACTTGTCTCACCCGGAGCGTTAGTCCGTGCAAAACAAGGCGAATTCACAAAAGGCGCCGACAATGATTTTGACAATATGGCATCGGGAAGCACCGGGATTGCGAGTTCCCAACAATTCAACTATTTTCACAGCAACCAAAACAACCACATCCCGCCAAATTGGGGCGCCCAGAGTTTTTATCGTGTTCCCGGCGCCACCGCCAACACTTGCGCCTCAACGCTGTGCGGAGTATATGTTGTTCTTGGACCCTTGGGCGTTCCGGCTAACCCCTCCTCCCAATACGACGACCTATTGGCAAGCTACAACAGCTTGAACGCACAGCTCGCCGACATGGCAGGGAACGAAAGCTTGGACGGCGAACGGACAAGCGACGCCGCTGTGGGGAACGCAACCTCGCGCAGCAGCTTGGAGGCGAGCATCTCGAACATCTCGTTGCGGATGAACGAGATCAGCCAAAAGGCGGTCATGGACATCCTGCGGGACAGCGTGCTCAACCTCGGCGAACTGGCCGGCTGGTATGCCAAGATCCCCACGCTCAGCG
>JAJDJJ010000116.1 GCA_030267125.1 Bacteroidales bacterium OttesenSCG-928-B11 | reverse complement strand
CAATTTGTTGTTTGAGTGCATGTAAAACACAATATGTCAGCACAATTGTCGGCGGAGATTATGACAAAAGTAAAAATCAAACAGATTACTTTGTTTTACCATATGGTTCTGTATCCATTCCTGGAAAGTGGGAGAAGACAAACTATAATAGCGTGAGTCGACAACAGTTTTTTCAAAATACGGATAGTATAATTATTGCTGTTTCTTTTGGTCCATGCAACAAGTACGAATTTAACAGGGATAATTCAAAGAAAGGTTTTGATTTTGTTACTGCATTTTATGAATGGGATTCCGAATATTTTGAGAGTAATTATCGATTAAATCGAGAGAAAATAGAATCCAACGAAAAAGAAAATTTTATAATTTGGAGAGTTTTTGGAGAAAACAATAACATATATTGGGATACTTACTTTTTATTTGGAGAAAAGAACGGCTATGCAAATAGTTTTTCAATCATGAAAACGGACAAATGGACTAAAGAAGAAAAAATGTACTTCTTGAAAAAAATATATCTGAACAATAATAGTGAATAGAAGACCCAGCAGCCAACAAGCTGTTTCGGCGCAATGGCGGGGGGGCTTCGTGGGGATATTTTTGTTATTTTTGTCGCTGGTTGCTTCGGCTCAAGTGTGTGCACCCCGCCTTCGCCAAGCTGCCAAAACGTTGTAGGCAATTTTTACAACCGTCATAGATAGAAGTAGATTTATGAAAACAATATCTTCCAAAACTATAATAGAACTCATTTTCGTCGTTGAAATAATAGTCGTTTCATTATTAAGCGTGGGTTGTAGTGTGTCAGGGGTATATTTTGGAGGCGGAGGATATGCTTATAAGCAATTAACATTAAATAGCGATAGCACATTTGTTTATGAGATTTTCTTTGATGTTGGCGGTTCTTCTTTCATAGATGGAAAATGGGGGGGGGAAGAAAAATATTCTTATCCTAAATTCTAATGAACAGCCTGGATACAAACCCAATACCGCATACGATACATTGGAGCAAGACCGATACGAAAAATTAATCATTGTGGAAAATATGGGGGCGAGTGTACATAATTGGGTTATTTCAATAAATGATGGTCAAGAAATTGACACTGTAAATACTTATGATGCAATATTCAAAAATAAATTAACGCCATACGCAAGCACAGGGACATATACCATGATTGATAGTATTTACAGCATAAAAATAATTGAAACAGCAGGTTGGGTGGATTGTATGCTAAGGGATAGCGTTTTTAACATTTCCAATCCCAAGTCAAATGTGATAATTCTTTATGCTCAACCATACAATTTGTATTATGGGATGATGAATATTGTCAATGCTGAATGGAAAATAAAAGGGAATAAAATTTATTATTGGAGAGATGAAACAGGTGAGTTTAAAAAGAAATATTATTTACGAAAGAAATGACAAACGAATTAAAAGAAGCGATTGAGAATCTGTATAAAACTTTTGCAGTTTATCCTTCCAAATCGACAATGGAAGGATGCCCTTGTTGTGTTTCTACTTCTGATAAAGAGAAAATTCATTCAAAACAATTGCGAAATTTAAATGAAGATGACATTTCAAGATATGCTTTTAAAGCGATGACAACATGGGGCGACACGAATGATTTCAAACATTATTTGCCGAGAATTTTTGAGCTTTTAGCGACAACTGATTTTATTGTTGACACTTTTGTTGTGTTAGGAAAACTTGGATATGGGGAATGGCAAACTTGGAAAGATGCAGAAAAAAATGCAATTATTCATTTCTTATGGAATTGGTGGACAGACACGTTAAAGCACAAATCTTATTTTGATAAAGAAATTTTTATCGAAATTTACAAATTGACAGGTGATATAGAACAATTACTCACCCGATGGGCTTTAAGCTTTGAAGACAATAGTTTTTCAAATTTTGTTGACTTAGTGCATGATTATTACGCTGATTTAATGGGAAAACGGACTGAATTTAAGGAATTGGATAACGCTTCGATAGGAAAATTGATAAAATGGATAAATAACAATTCTGAAATTCTGGAAAAAGGATACTTCCATTTTGCTGACAAAGATAATTTGTTCGCAGAAAAAATATCTGACACGCAATATATTTATGAACGAACTTGAAAATAGATAAAGCCGAACCGCCGACCGTCAACTGCAATTTGTGGATGACAGCGGGAAAATATCAAATAGTTAATTGAAAAGAAATGAGCAAAACGAAATTTTTAAGCATTCTATTTCTATTGGCAACTGCAAATGTAGTTGCTCAATCGGAAAAATTTGAGTATAGATTTTCTATTGATGTTGAAAATACGATAGAAAAAGATACTGTTCCTTGGAAATATCAAATAGGGGCAAATGAATATTCTTTTGTGGGCAATTATCAAAAGACACGAGAAACTTGGGACAAAAATGGTGTTGGAAAGCCCCAAATAACAGAAGAAGATAGTTTATATTTTATTGGTTTTTTGCCTATTAATGCAAAAGATTATATTATTGAGCGTTCCAAAAGAGAGCAGATTATTATTATCAACGAGGCTCATACTTATCCAAATCATAGAACTTTTACGCATTCTTTATTACAAGGACTATACGATAATGGATACAGATATTTAGGCTTGGAGGCTCTTTTTGACACGATTATTAATGAACGAAAATATCCAATAATAGAAAGTGGATATTACACCAGAGAACCGGAATTTGGAAATTTAATTTACACTGCTCTAAATATCGGATTTACATTATTCGGATATGATGATTTTGAGCATAACGGAAAAGAACGGGAAATTGCTCAAGCACGAAATATTGCCAATTTTATGGAACAAAATCCTCACGGCAAAGTGTTGATACATTGCGGTCACGACCATGTTATTGAAGGAACACCAAATAACCGAACTTGGGAAAAAGCAATGGCGGGAAGATTAAAAGAATACACACGAATAAATCCTTTCACAATAGACCAAACACAATTTGCAGAAAAAAGCGAAAGAAAAAACAATCACCCTTACATTGCTATGATTAACAAGGGGTTCTCTGTTGTTTTAATAGATGAAAACGGAAATTTATTCAATGGAAAAAAAGGAAATGACCAAGTTGATGTTAGAATAATTCACCCTGAAACTCACTATATCAATAATCGTCCAAATTTTCTTTTGGGTGCTGGAAACAGAAAAGAATACCACATTGAAAAATCCACAATACCCCAATATGCACTTTTAGTATTGGCATATCGTAAAAATGAGTTTGAAAATAATGGAGTGCCAGCCGATATAATTGAAGTTTTTGAAAACGAAAATATCCCCTCGCTCATTCTTGATAAAGGAAATTATGAAATCATTATGAAAGACAAGAATTACAATATTATCAACAGATACGAAATAAAAATAGAATGAAAACTGCCGGGCATTGGCAGCAAGCAGGGAATAGAGTGGTGCGATTTTTTGAAATGAAGGATTTGTAAGAGAAACATGAAAAAAACAAAAACATTTATTTATTACACACTGTTGACGATTCTGTTTTTACTAATTCCTGTTTTTGTGTTTGCCATAATAAATACAATGGTAAGTATCAAATATGAAACAGCAGAGAGTGGTTTGTTTGAAGGTTCTGGTTGCATTTCTGTCATAAGTGGGGAAAACTTGTGTCAGACAATATGGATTATTCGAGGATTGATTTTACTTTGCACTATCTCTATCATTACATTATTAATTTTCAGAAAACGTATTTTGAAATGAGCGCAGAAGTTCCGATAATCATTTTAATTATTGCAATACCGATATATTTTTTGTCTAAATTTGTTTTGAAGAGATTAAAATTTGGAAATGATAAAAGTAGAAAATATGTTGCAATAGTTCCCGCAGTGTTTTTTAGTCCGATTATTTACACCTTACTAATAGCAAGTTGGATTTTCTGTGTACAATACTATCCGAAAGGCCATTTTAACAAACAAGAATGGGAAATAAATATCGAAGAAAGATATACGATGTCAAGAAATATTATCAAAAGTGAAATGTTACTCGGAAAATCGAAAGAAGAAGTAATTGAGTTATTGGGAAATGAATACTCGTGTTATAGCGATAATCATATGGGATATTATTTGGGATTTGTTCCAAGATTATTTAATATTGATCCTGATTACTTGGACATATATTTTGAAAATGGAATAGTTGTCAAAGTTTCACAACATAACTCGTAAATAAATTGATTTGAAAAAGACGATAACAGAAGTACTCCCCATTTTTTATTATTCGCTTGAAATAATTTCCACCTTTAAAAACTTACATATCTTTTTTTAT
>JAJDJJ010000115.1 GCA_030267125.1 Bacteroidales bacterium OttesenSCG-928-B11 | reverse complement strand
GGATTTCTCACTATTTATTAATTGATAAAACAAACAATATAACCTATAGAATTGATTCCGGAACTCCATTTCCGGTGTTTGTTAATGGCACAGAATTGTTTATTCCAACAAAGTTTATGGTATTTTCTGTAAGGGAAGAGTATCTTGACACCTTATCTTTTAAGAAATATTCATTGGAAACGAATAAACTTCGTAGGCGCAGCAAGTAATAGGCAGTGCAAGCAACGCCGTAAAATCAAAAAAAGCGGGTTTTAGTAAATTAAAATGCAAGGATTAAACCAATGAATAGAATGAGAACATTTCACGAACAGCCCCCACGGAAAAATTTCCATTCTTCGACAACCGAGCTTGTCGAGGTTTCGGTTTTTCTCATTCAGCTTTTGTTCTTTTTGCTGAAATGGTTACTTTTGCGTTTCAATAGCACTCGCATGAAAATGATCACAAAAATTGCTACTGCGCCCACTTACCCTGCCCCGATAATATATTTGAATTCCTGCTTGGTGCAAGGTGCGGTAAGCAAGAACGATCATCCTATTTTTCAACATACTAAAAATCAATACTATGAATATACTGAGTTATAGTTATGATATTGGGGGATTGGGATGTTGGTTGAGCGTAGACCCCTTGGCAAGCAAGTACCCGCATAGCTCTCCCTACGTCTACTGTAACAACAACCCCATCATGCTTGTCGATCCAAACGGGATGGAGTGGTATGTCGTAGATGATATGGGTAACGTAACACAAGTCGAACGAGATGCATCAAAAGACACCGAAGACGTATTAATCTTTGCCCACGGTGGGGAAAATGCCGCCAAACAAATAGGGGAAAAGGGGAATTATGACGATTATAGCACGACAAAAACATTTGGGAAAGGAGATTTAAATTTTACTAAAACTACTGACGATGGTGGTGGCACTTACACCGCCATGGTGGGGAAAGATCAGGCGGCAGAAGATTTGTTTAATTTTCTTGCCGATAATACTTTGGTAGAATGGTCTGCTTTTGCTATACCGGGAGTTGGAGATGGTCCAAGCCTTAATGTCATAGCCACATCGCATAAAAATGACCAGGAATCAGTAGGGGCATCTTGGGCACTTAGGGCAGCGACTCATTCACCAACTGGGATATCTTTTTTCAAGCACAGTCATCCACGGTGTAACCCATTTGATCTATTTAACCCTTTGAGCCAGCCTACCAGTCAAGCTTCGGGGAAAGATAATAAACATAAGAATGATATATTGAAAGTCTGTCCGGGCATTGACTTTACAATAAGATTCAAAAGAGAGAATCACCCATATTAATCCCAATAATGAAATCAAAATTGCTTTTATACAGTTGCATATGCTTGATGTTTTCAAGCAATATGGGGCATGCGCAAGAATTGCGGGATATCATGCCGGATTCTGTTACCGTACCTTTAGTGGAAATAAAGGACACTTCGTTTCTATCGCTTTTGGATTCTCTTCAAGAAAAAAAGAAAGCCTGCGTGTTTTCTAAATTAAATGTCGGAACATACGGGTTGATTAGTTTTTTAGATACAGAGAAAGCAAAGCAACAAATCAGGATGTGCGTCTATCAGATTTCTGGGTTTTTCATGGAAAGTTCATTCTCAAAGTATGAAATCTCTGGAGCTTTCTTCCATGATGGGGATTTGATTATAGTTAGAAACCCTCGCACATCATCTTGGCATGAAGAAAAGTTCACTCAATTATTCCAAGAAACAGATTCTTTTATTAATTTGAATTTTAAAAACATTTATCAATACCCACGATACAAAGACAAGACAAAACAAACTGTGGCTAAGGAGAACATGTCAGTCTACGACTATATCCTCATCATCTATGAAGATAAGGATGGGGTACTCGTAAAAATAAGAGAAGAATCATGCAACACGGATATGGAGAATTATGAGACTTTTTGATAAATCGCATTCTCCTGCGCAAATCCAAGCAATCAGGAGGAGCTAACGGATAAAACCCCGAGGGAGCGATTACCGCTCCCTTTTTTATTTTACAGTATTGCCACGTTCTTCTCGAAGAACTCCTTGAACTTTGATTTGGTGAGCATGCTGTCTATCACGCGGTAGACAGCGTTCCTGTCCTCGTCGTCGAGCTGCTCGATGAGCTTGACGCGTTCAGTGAGTGTCTTGTCCTCGACCACCACCTCGCTCGGCGTGATCTCGTCCGGGTTGATCAGCTGGTCGACGGTGATACTGAAAAACCTGGAGAGCTTCTGCAGTTCCGCCACCGAGGGTTCCCTGAAACCGTTTTCCATCTTGTTGTAGTTCGAGTATCCTATACCGAGTTCGGCGGCCACCTGCTTCTGCATGAGTCCGCGTTCCTCCCTCAACCTCTTGATATTGCTAGCTATGTCCATAGTGTCTGTTGTTTTTTAAAGCGAGCGCAAATATATCGAAAAAGTGTATTTAAAAGAATAAATATCGAAAAGCAAAATTACAATGTTCGATATTGGAAATTTATTCATATCTTTGCAGTGGAAAAAATCGAATAATTTTTTTCGCGGGCTGGCAAACCGCCTAAAGCCAAGGCGATGGAAGCGAAAAGTGCCATATAAGACACACCGGGTGTCTTAAAAGACAATATAAAAGTTATCAACAATTATAGGATAAGACAAAAAATAATAGCCAAACCAACTCAAATTACCCATCAAAAAACTAAAAGATTATGAAAACACAAATCAGCAAGACATTGAAACTACAAAGCAAGTACCGCGAAAGCCGCGGGATATGGCGCGGATGCAAGACCGTTCCCTGGCTTAGCACCTCCGGCGTGTGGTTGGAGAAGCTCGGCTTCCACATCGGGGACACGGTGCGGATCACCGCGGAGAACGGAAAACTAATCATCGAGGCGGAAAACGTCGAACGTCCAACGGTAAACCCTTGAACTCTTGAACTTTTAAACACTTAAACCCTTAAACACAAATAACCATGGAAATACAAGAAATCAAATCCAAACTGTCACTGGCGAGCGTATTGCAATATTACGGACTGACACCCGACCGGAACAACCGGCTGCGCTGCCCGTTCCACAACGACCGCACTCCGAGCCTGCAGGTCTATCCCGAAACCAATACTTGCTACTGCTTCAGCGGCAACTGCAAGACCCACGGCAAGAGCATGGACGTGATCGACTTCGTGATGAACAAGGAGAACACCACCAAGCACGAGGCGTTGAAGATCTGCGCGGGGATGGCGGGAGGGACAGCCGGTGAAAACGGTAAAAAGGGTGAAAACGGTGAAGACGATAAAGCCGGAGGATCTCCACCGTCTTCACCCGCTTCACCTGCTTCACCGTCCGAGCGTTCAAAGTTCTTGGAAAGGATGTTCTCCTACTTCCGGCATGCGCTGCCGAGCAGCCAGCCGGCGAGGGAGTACATGAAAAGCCGGGGCCTGGCCTGGACGAGGACGGAGGCGGGGTACAACAGCGGGCAGTTCCACCACGGGTCGCGGAAGGAGGAGGCGTTGATCAGCCAATGCTTGGAACACGGATTGTTGCTGGACAAGAACCTGACGGGCAAGGACGGCGCGAAGATCTACGGCGTGTTCGGGAAGGGCTGCCTGTGCTTCGCGCTGCGGGACAGGGAGGAGAATATCGCGGGGCTGTACTTCCGGAGCATATCCGACGACAAGGAGCAACGGCACTTCTACCTTAAAAACCGGAAAGGACTGTATCCGGGTTATCCGCAGGCGGGGACGCGGACGCTGATCTTGACGGAGAGCGTGATCGACGCGGCATCGCTGGTTCAATTGACAAGTGACAATGGGCAGTTGACAATGAACGGTGGAACAAGCGTTTTGGCGTTGTATGGAACCAACGGTTTGACGGAGGAACACAGGGAAGCGATCGGCGGGCTGGCACACTTGGAGGAGGTGATCTTCTTTTTAAACGGTGACGAACCCGGAAAGAAAGCTACCGAAAAGCACGCCGCGGAGTTGAAATCACTTTACCCGAGACTCCTGATCACCGCCGTCCCGGTGCCGGAGAATGAAGATGTAAACAGTTTACTCCAAGGACACGAACCGGAAATATTAACCCACCTTATTGAGAACAGGAGAGAAGTCGGGAGTGGAGAATTGAGAGTTGAGAATTCTTTTCTTTCAACTGAACCCACAACTGAAACCCTGAACCCTGAAACTTTGAAACCTGAAACTTTGAAACCGTCGCTGGACACAGCGAACCCGCACAACCTCCGCTTCCGCGGGAAAGCCGCCACCTACCAGATCCGGGGCTTCCGGGCGGAGCAGGGCGACAGCCTGAAGATCACA
>JAJDJJ010000114.1 GCA_030267125.1 Bacteroidales bacterium OttesenSCG-928-B11 | reverse complement strand
GATGTGGGTCCACATCGCGACATTTTGGGTGAAGTGAAAACCGCCGTGGAAAAACAGGGTGTCAAATTCGGAATCTATTATTCGCTGTCTGAGTGGAATAATCCGCTACACTATTGGTATAAAGATCCGCACGACTCTATCGGCAATTATGTGGACAAGCACATGATCCCACAATTCAAGGAGGTGATATCCGCCTACAAACCGGAAGTGCTTTTCACTGATGGCGAGTGGTTTAACTCAGCTGAACAATGGCATGCCCGTGAGCTTATTGACTGGTATTACAAAACAGTCGGGCCAACAGCAATTGTGAATGATCGTTGGGGACACGGAGCCGATGTGGGTTTTAAGACACCCGAATATAGCTCCGGCGGGTTACAAACCGACCGCCCATGGGCTGAGGTTCGCGGATTAGGCAGGTCATTTGGATTGAATCGTTATGAAAGCCTCTCCTCTTACATGACTTCAAGTGAGTTGATTGAGCTTTTTGCGCGCGCCATCGCATACGGAGGCGGTTTGATCATCAACGTGGGACCTGCTGCCGATGGCAAAATCCCACTGATGCAACAGGAACGCATCGAGGCGCTGGGAGAATGGATAGCCATCAATGAAGAAGCTGTTTACGGTTCCACTGCCTGGAGCAAGAATGGAGAAGAACATGAAGTAACCTTGACGCGAATCGACACAACCATCAATTTTAACTGGGTACGAAACTCGCCCGGATATCCCATCATCGAAGACCACTTCACTGCCACTTGGACCGGTTTTATCCAACCTGACTTTGATGGCGAATATACTTTTTCCGCTACTGCTGATGACGGTATGAGACTATATATCAATGATAAACTGATTTTGGACTTATGGGATAATTCGGTTGAAGGCACCGATTCGGAAGCGATGCGGGAAGAAGAACAAAAAAGTAAAAAAGGGATGATCTTTTTGAAAAAAGGTGTTTTATACTCCATAAAAGTTGATTATCGAGAAATGACGCATAACGCCTCCATCTCACTTTTCTGGCAACACGATAAACTTCCCAAAGAGATCATCCCTAAACGCAATCTTTTCACCACAAAAAACACCGATCAAAACGGCCTGACAGCTATTTATAAATCTATGCGACAATACATTGCATATACACAGAATAATGGAAATCTATACGCTATCTGTTTCGAGTGGCCCAATGACGTGTTGGAACTCCCGATCGCCTCTCCTGCCCCCGGCACCAAAATCTCTCTATTAGGCCGCAAAGGCGATCTTCCATGGAAATACGAAAACGGTAAACTTCTGATCGACGTATCCGGTGTGAAATACAACGAAATGCCGAGTCATCATGCTTGGACATTTAAAATTCAGAACTAGATTTTCAAGACTTGCAATACTCCATCAACTCTCTGCCTTTTCCGTCTTTATAGATAAATATATCCGACATAGGTTCGTAGTTATAAGGGATATATTCGAAAGTTTGCGCAAGAACGATAACCGCATCGTCGGTAGTCATTATTTCAATCATACTCTTGGCGTTCATCTCTTTGGATACTTTTTTCAATGCGTTGAAGTTGCCTGTTTCCAAAATAGTGTTGATGCGTTCACGGTTTTCAGGGTGAAAGAAAACGGCATATTTCTTCAATTTTCCACCGGTTGGTTCATAGATAAAATGACTAAATTCGTTCGTTGTGGCTTTAACCATCATCACAATTCCGACAATAAGCAAGATTACTCCTGCGACCAGCAAGGTAGTGTTAACAGCGCTGATTTTGATGAATCCGACAATTCCAACCACACATAAAATTAGAGAAATAATAATCAAAACGACAGGCAGGGTTTTATTTGATGGGATGGGTTTTATTTGTTCTGTTGAAAGATCTTTTAATTTGGCTTCTAAATTTTCCATGATTTAATTTTTAAATGATTGTTTTTGATTTTATTGTATTTACGCTAAACACAAGTACGTAAAAACCTTGCAAAGATCGTAAGGCCTAAGCAACCTTCTCTTTGCATTCTTTGCACAAAAACTCTGTGTCCTTGTGTCTAAAATTAGAGTGGGAAAAGTTTAATCAAACTAAATACGGATTTTCATCAATCCGAAAACAAAGAACCCGTAGCGAGATCGGAGTGATGAAAAATGGCGAAAATTAAAAGTTGTGTGTATTGTTTGGTTTTTGGTGACCATTGCTTGTTTCATCTCGCGGAAAATAAGGGAAAATGAAACCTGGCGGGCAGAAACCAGTGTGTTTACGTATGAAGCAGGACGTTCCAACGCATTGGCTGGCAACGTGCTTTCAGAAAAATAACAATATTCTGTATTTTCTTGAACGGGAGCAATATTGGATATCTGATCGGGATAGGCTGCATCACACCCCCCATTCGCATAACAACATGTAAGTGCGAGAAGGAATGTTAAAAACAGCAAAATATCCTTCATCTTCATCATATTAATAGTACTCAATTTCTCTTACGACAGTATGGGAATGAATATTGTTCATATTCACCATTTTGTTGATCCAGTTACCCTTATCATCAAACTGATATTGATAACTGAATGTTTCGGTGTTGAGTTTATACCCGCGATATCTGATTTTACTTTCTTGTACTAAATATCCATGTTGATCATACGTGAAGTGCTCTTCACGATAAAGCACTCCTTCCATGTCATAAAACAGTTTTTTTATCAAATTTCCGGCAAAATCGTATTCAAATTTCACCTTATCATACAGGCATCCGTAGGGAAGATAAAACCGTTCCTCCGTAACCTGATCCCTGCTGTTGTAAGAATATTGCCAACCTTTAAAAAGTTTTCCATACGCATCGTAGTCAATCTCCTCCAACAAATTTCCTTTTTGGTCATAACGAAAACAGTACCGCATGGGAGCGCCGTCCTTGTAATAAGTTATGTTTTTCTCCACCAATACATTATCCTTATATGCAAAAGTAAAATAGCTATACAAGGAGCCATCAGGGTTATAGTGTGTGCTTTTAACAAGATTTCCCAAGGAGTCATATTGATATTGATTGTTTTTTACAATTTGCCCCATCGCATTATAATTAACATCGAGTGTCTTATTTCCATTCTCATCGAAAATAGCAAATAAGTGACAAGTTATATCATCGCCAAAATCCTGAGTTTCAATTGAAATCTCTTTAACTCGTTTAACATTTCCGCTCAGTTTCATTTTACCCAAATCATTTTGGCAAACAGAAACCGCTGGTAATAAAACAGATGCGATTATAAAAAGCAATATTTTTCTCACCCCGTATCTTTTAAAAACAAGGAAGCAAAAATAATGAAAAAAATCTTCCCGCATCTTTTTTATAACGGAAAAAATAGTATTTTTGCCGCCTCAAAATCCTACTGCGGATGTGGCGTAATTGGTAGCCGCGCTAGACTTAGGATCTAGTGCCGAGAGGCGTGGGGGTTCGAGTCCCTTCATCCGCACTGATACCTGAAAATCAGCAAATTAAATAGTGAAATTTGCTGATTTTTTGATTTTGTCGGAACAAGTTTGGAACAAGTTTTGTAATCATTTTTTTAGCGTTGATTTTCAAAGGCTAAAAAAAAAATGCAAATTTTCGAAAACAACACCCCTCCCATCAATTTCAATTACAGACCAGCACGGCTCCATGAATACAAAAGCGGATGGCTGATTGAATATTATTGTGAAAATCCAACCACGAATAAGTTAAATCGCAAAACAATCAAGGTTAATCTTCTTGTTTCACGATACAAGAATAAACGTGAAGCACGACAGCATATAAACAATATTGTTTCAAATATCAATATCAAATTATCAAAAGGGTGGAATCCGTTTTTTGAACATGAGGATTCAAGATTGTATTCTAATATTAATGATGTGTTTGCTATTTATATGCAGGAAAAAGAAAAAGAATCACGAAAACACACTTTGCGTTCTTATTCATCTTTCGTGTCAATAATCAAAAACTACATAAATAAAAATCATCCAGGAGCATACTCCGGGACGATCAACCACAACACTATAGCGCAATTTATGGATTATGTTTATAATAACAGGAATGTAGGGCAAACCACTTACAACAACTATATAAAAATGGGACGGGCACTTTGGAACTGGATGATAGAGAAATGCTATACTAAAGAAAATCCTTTCGAGAAAATAAAAACTAAACCAAAACAGAAAAAGAAAAGAATCATGATAGATAAGAAAACAAGAAACGTTATCATTGATTATCTTAAAGAAAAAAATCCAAACTACCTTACAATTTGCAAACTCGTATATTATTCTTTAATTCGGCCTAATGAGATTCAAGAAATTAGAATTGGAGATATTGACTTGAAAAATCACTTTATCAAGATTACTGGAGATATTGCTAAAAATCATAAACAGCGTTTTGCTGCATTGACTCCCGATCTAATAGATGATCTAAAAAAAATCAATATCAACCAGTACCCTGCTGAATATTTCCTTTTTTCAG
>JAJDJJ010000112.1 GCA_030267125.1 Bacteroidales bacterium OttesenSCG-928-B11 | reverse complement strand
GTTCTTCAACTCCTTCGCGATCGCAAATTTGCTTGATTTGGGATATGATCTCTTCCGCCATATATTCGTAATCATAATCAAAAGACAACGAACTTTTAATCGGAAAACCTCCACCTATGTTCAACGAATCCAATTCAGGGCAAATCTTCTTTAAATCACAATACAAATTCACACACTTTGATAATTCATTCCAATAATAGGAAGTATCTTTTATCCCGGTATTGATAAAAAAATGCAACATTTTCATCTCAAATTTGGGATTATTCTTAATCTTGTTTAAATAAAACGGAATGATATCATTGTATCTGATTCCTAATCTTGATGTGTAAAACTCAAATCGAGGCTCCTCTTCCGAGGCTATACGAATACCTATCTTACACTTGTTTTTTATGTATTTATCTAACAGATCAAACTCGTGCTTGCTATCCAAAACGGGAACAATATTCGTAAAACCCTTCTCTAACATTGCATGGATATTCTCAATATATTGAAGTTTTTTAAACCCATTACATATAATATAATTCTCTTTATCGAACTGATCCGTTTCATTTAAAGTTTCAATGATATTCAGATCAAAAGCCGACGAAGTTTCAATATGAACATCATTTCGCAACACTTCGGATAAGACAAATTCAAAGTGAGAACTCTTTGTACAATAACAATAATGATAGTCTCCCTGATAATCTACTTTGGCCATAGCCACATTAAACCACCTCCTTGCACGCTGTATATTCTGCGATATTTTAGGCAAATAAGTAATCTTTAAAGGAGTTCCATATTGCTTAATAATATCCATTAAAGGAACATCATGGAAATAAAGTTCGCTATCTTCAATGCGAAATTCATCTTGTGGAAACTCGTAAGTTTGTGATATCAAGTCGATATACTTCGTTCTCATAACTTCAATTTATTTAAAACATCCAAACGCAAAGATAAATAAAAAGTTACAATAACCACGCAATAAAAAACAATCCGAATCACTTGGATGCAAATATTTTCAGTAATCCGAATCACTCGGATTTAATATATCTCATTAATTTGATTAAAAAGCATTGCCAAATCTTTGTTTATTATAGTTTTCAACAATCACAAAAACCGCAAAATTTTATGCAAAATTCTTATAGAAATATATTGAAACACATAATTTCATGCGTCCCCATTGATCAAGTTCCCTTCATCTTAAAATGAAAACCCCAATGACTTAAATGAATAATCCAACAATCAAATACACACCTGCGGCAAGCAGTGCGCTTACGGGAATAGTGAGCACCCAAGCTATCAGTAAGTTTTTAGTGACACCCCAACGAACAGCAGAAAGACGTTTGGTTGCCCCCACGCCAATGATTGCACCGGTGATAGTATGCGTGGTACTTACTGGAATCTTCAAATACTCTGTAAGATATAACGTCAAGGCGCCAGCGGTTTCGGCCACCATACCTTCCAATGGTGTCACTTTCGTTATGCGGGAACCCATTGTCTTCACAATCTTCCACCCACCCGACATCGTACCAAGCGAGATCATCGTAAAGCAAGAGAATGCCACCCAATCAGGCAGGTCATTTATCGATTCGATACCCACACCCAAACCGAGTGGATGTGCGGCAATCATGGCGGCCGCAATGATCCCCATCACTTTTTGCGAATCGTTCAAACCGTGTCCAACACTGAAAAGTGCAGAGGAAACCAGCTGCAATCGCCGAAACCAAGAGTCGGCGCGATGCGGATTAGCTCGTTTGCAGATTCGCAGCACCAACAATGTGATCAGAAAGGCGATGAGCATGCCTATGAGTGGCGCCAAGAAGATGAAAGCGGCAATCTTCAAGATAATCCCGCCCTGTATTGCTCCAAATCCTTTGGCCATGATGGCTGCGCCAGCAAACCCACCAATCAGCGTATGAGACGAAGATGACGGTATACCAAACCACCAAGTGGCTAAATTCCAAATGATAGCAGCGATGACTCCTGCGAAGATGATAGGCAGTGTGATGTATTCTTCGTAAACGGTTTTGGACACCGTGTTTGCGATACCAAACTCCCCTATTATATATTTTGCAATAAAAAAAGCAACAAAATTAAAGAACGCCGCCCATAAAACCGCTTGAAACGGTGAAAGCACTTTGGTGGAAACGATGGTGGCGATAGAATTGGCGGCATCATGGAAACCGTTGATAAAATCAAAAAGCAACGCCAAAACGATGATTGAGACTAATAATGCCATCTTTTAACCTGTTATGCGTATTTAACAATAATAGTCTTGATAATCTTCCCCACCTGTTCGGCTTCGTCGGTAGCGCGCTCCAATTCGTAGGAAATCTCTTTCAATTTGATAATTTCTTTACTATCATTTTCACACTCAAATAATTCCATAATAAAAGATTGATACTCATCATCGGCGCGGTTTTCAATTTCATGAAGCTCCTTACAATATGCTTTCGCTTTATGCGCATTCTTTTTCAATACGTCAAGCTCTTCTACCGCATGAGAGATGGAAACGCCGCATTCTTTAATCATCAGCGCCATCCTCGACATGCTTTTGGGCATCCGTTGGGGTTTATAAAAAGCAATTCTGCGCGCGCAACCATTGATACGGTCTGTCACATCATCGAGTTTTCCTGCCAAGCTGTGGATATCCTCCCTGTCAAATGGCGTAATGAATGTGGTATTCAATTCATCAAACACTTTGTTGGAAAGTTTGTCGCCTGCGCGCTCCACCTCTTTGATCATTTTATAATGCTCCATTGCTGACTCGGGAGTATAATGATCGATGAGGTCAATTAACAAATCCGAAGCTTTCTGAATAACAACAGCAAGCTCTTTCAATAAGGGGAAAAATTTCGGTTCTTTAGGGGTTAGGCGATTTAAAAGCGAGTTTTTCATCGTAATTTCTTCAAATTCTTCATTTTTTAACAATGAGGCAAAAATAAATTTGATTTATTACGAAAGTATTACGATATAAAAATAGATGACAACAAACGACCCGATATTGCAAGTCTTTGTTTGTTCAATTTTATACTAAAAGAATCGTTTGAAGAAAGATTTCCCCATCGCAATGCCTACAGGGATTAACGAAATCCATTCTCTCACGGAAACGATCACTTCAGTAACGGTGTTTACGATATCAATCACGTTTTCAGCTCGTTGCGCCATATCATCTTCAATTAGATTTATGCGTCTCTTGATACGACGTTTCTCTCGCTTCAAAGAAGCCACATCGTAGATTACCGGCTCTCTATGTTTTTTACTCATCATCATCTTTTTGTTCTTTTTCGAATAAAATACGGCTGATTTTTTTCACCAGGATGTTTTGCACCAGCTTATCCTTCACAAAATAGAATATGAAAAAAAGCAGGATAAAAATCCCAGCCATAATCAAGTAAGCCGGAATCATTGTGGCGAAAAAAGTTCCCAGCCAATTGATCAATGCAAATGACAAGAAAATTGTGGCTACCAAGACCAGCAATGTTCCGACTATAAACCCAATAAGCATCGAAAGAAAACCGGAAGTTTTCTCCACCGCATTAATTTTCAGCAAATCAATTTGCAAAGAGAGATATTCTTTCACATTATCCAGCAAACTTTGATCTGCGGGAGGATTGCTCTTTTGATTATCCATAATTAACAGTTTTCTTCTATTTCTTCTGTGATATCTTCAATTTCGGCGGCGACTTCACTTTCTTGCACTTTATCTTTCAACCAAGCGGTCAAGTCTTGCAACTCCTGCTTAGTAAGTTCCGCGCCGGATTTCAATTTTTCGATGAGTGCTTGACGATTTTCCGCTCCGGTTTTCGGAGTAGTTAGCAATGCGATAAGCGCTCCCGCTGCCGCTCCTCCTAAAAAGGCCAATACATTTGATGCTTTCATAGTTCATTATTTTAAAGGTTGTTAATATACTATTTCCTTCTTACAACATTTTGCTCATAAAAATGTTCGGCACTATTTTTTTTCACACAATAAAATGGTAATTTTGCCGCTGTTTTTTCGCATTGAAAATAATTGAACAATATTACATTTTTTTTGTTTCAGTGCAGCAATTAAATTTAATTATAACTAAACCAATTAATTAATACTACTATGAAAGTAAACATTAAACCTTTAGCGGACAGAGTTTTAGTAGAACCCGCAGAAGCTGAGCAAAAGACTGCCGGCGGCATCATTATCCCTGACACTGCAAAAGAGAAACCCCAAAAGGGAACCGTAGTGAGTGTTGGTCCTGGCAAAAAAGACGAGCCGATGACTTTAAAGGAAGGCGACAAGGTATTGTATGGCAAATATTCAGGCACTGAAATCAATATCGATGGCACCAACTACCTGATTATGAAAGAAAGCGACATTTACGCTATTGTATAACTAATTTTAACAAATAAATCAATTTAAAACTATAATTATGGCAAAAGAAATCATATACGACTGGGACGCACGCGAAGGATTAAAAAAAGGCGTGGACACATTGGCAAATGCAGTAAAAGTAACCTTGGG
>JAJDJJ010000111.1 GCA_030267125.1 Bacteroidales bacterium OttesenSCG-928-B11 | reverse complement strand
TTCTGATAATTAACTTGTTGTAATTATTTTATCTATTCAATTTGAGCAAAAAAAGCGCAAAATGATGAGAAAATTAGGAGTTGAACATAATCACATAATAATCTTATGCAATCGCTCGTTATGTATGAAATATTTAAACAAAGACAGTATGTTTTCACAAGAAATTTTAAAAGGAACGATTAAGCCTCTCATCATTAAACTATTAAAAGATGAAAAACGAATGTATGGATATCAGATTACACAGAAAGTCAAAGAAATATCAGGAAACCAGATAGTCATAACCGAGGGAGCTCTGTATCCGGCATTGCATAAATTGCTGAACGACGGCATATTGATTTCCGAGATTGAAATGATTGGAAATCGGGAGCGGCGTTACTACTCCCTTTCCGAAGCTGGGGAAAAGATAACCGCATCCAAATTACATGAGATTAAAGAATCTATTCTTTTATTAGCCCAACTTTTCGATTTAAAAGTTCTGCCGTATGCTGAATAATGAACAGATTAACAAATTATTCTTCATGTATGGTTCTCTTAAAAAACGTGTTTCAAACGTTAAAGAAATATCCGGCACTCATTCTTCTGATGTTTTTCGGATTCACGCCGTTTGCATTCTCTATTTTTTGTGATGAGATTTATGCTACATGGATGCTTCCCGTCGCTATTCTCAACAGCATCCTTCTGACGTCAGGCTTGTTCATTTTCCTAACCAATCCAAACCGGAGGATAAGAAATATATCCATTGTTTTTTCTTGTCTATTATCCATTGTCATAGGAATTTCCGTATCGTACGCATATTGGGGATGATTTCGCATCACTTCCTCATTTCCCCTTGTCATAATTCCCGCTAATTTCATATATTTGCGCAAAAATTTATACGATGTTTGAACTCTATTCCAATTTAGATCTTTTCATGAAAATTTACTGGGTGATTGCGATCTTCTCCAGTTTAATATTTATTGTGCAGGCTATCATGACCTTTGTCGGTGGTGGGCATGACGCGGATGTGGATATGGATGCCGATTTTGATACCGATGGCGGCGATATGCCTTTCCACATCTTCTCATTCCGAAACATGATCAACTTCCTACTGGGATTCAGCTGGACCGGCATATCGCTAAACAACGCCATCCCCAACAGAATCGTTCTGAGTTTAGTCTCCGTTGTGGTTGGTCTTCTATTCATCTTTCTCTTTTTCATCATTATAAAACAGCTGATGAGGCTATCGGAGAATAATAGTTTCAAGATCGAAGATTCGGTTGGAAAGACGGCCGATGTCTATCTGGCTATTCCGGCGGCCAAATCGGGACGGGGAAAGGTGATGGTGAGCGTGCGGGGAACCGTACACGAACTTCCGGCCATCACAAATAGTGAAGAGAAGATTGAAACCGGCGCTGTGGTTAGAATCAAACAAATTGACCATGACCTGCTTATCGTTGAAAAAATCTGACATTAATCCTTAAAAATATAGAATATGCCTTTAGAATTCATCATCATTATTGTAGCCGTAGTTGTAACCTTTATTCTTATAGCGGCCTTAGTATCAAGATACAAACGTTGTCCTTCCGATAAAATCTTAGTTGTTTACGGCAAGACCGGCGGCGCATCCGCTAAGTGTGTGCAAGGTGGCGGCGCTTTCATCTGGCCGGTAATTCAGGGATATGCATTCCTTGATCTGAAACCGATCTCGATCGAGGCAAACCTCACCAGCGCCTTGAGCAAGCAGAATATCCGAGTGGATGTTCCTTGCCGTTTCACCATTGCCATATCTACTGAAAAGGATAATATGAACAACGCGGCGGAACGATTGCTTGGCCTCTCCACCTCACAGATTCAGGAGCTGTCGAAGGATATTCTTTTCGGACAGTTGCGTTTGGTTATCGCGACCATGATGATTGAGGAGATCAACTCCGATCGCGATAAATTCCTGGATAATATCTCAAAAAATGTGGATACGGAATTACGCAAAATCGGGTTGAAGCTGATCAACGTGAATGTTACCGACATCAATGACGAATCGGGTTATATTGATGCGTTGGGAAAAGAGGCGGCGGCGAAAGCAATCAATGAGGCGAAAGTGAGTGTGGCGGAACAGGAGAAAGTTGGGGAGACCGGAAAAGAGGCGGCAGATCGGGATCGGGATGTGAAGATTGCGGAAACTCACCGAGATCGGGATGTGCAGATCGCTATTACGCAGAAAGATAAGGAAGTAAGCATTGCGGCTGCCATGCGAGATGAGTCGATCGGAAAGGCGGAGGCTGAACGGGATACAAGAGTGAAGACTGCGGAGGCGAATGCGATTGCGATCAAAGGGGAAAATGAAGCCAAAATTGAGATTGCCGGTTCGGATGCACTACGCCGTGAAAAAGAGGCCGAAGCGATGAGAGTGGCGATATCTGCCGAGAAAGTGCAACAGGCTAAAGCAATGGAAGAGGCCTATTTAGCGGAAAAAGAAGCGGAGTTGGCAAGATCGGAAAGAGAACGCTCTACGCAAATTGCAAATGAGATTGTGCCGGCAGAGATGGCAAAACAGAAAACGATCATCGCAGCGGAAGCAGAAGCTGAAATGATCCGGGTGCGGGCAAAAGGGGAAGCTGATGCCATCTTCGCAAAAATGGATGCCGAAGCGCGCGGACTTTACGAAATATTGACCAAACAGGCCGAAGGATACAAAGAGGTTGTAGCTGCTGCCGGTGGCGATTCCACCAACGCCTTCCAGTTACTCTTGATCGAAAAATTACCGGAGTTGGTGAAAACACAAGTGGAAGCGGTGAAAAATATAAAGATCGACAAGATCACCGTTTGGGATTCCGCCAATGGAGCAAAAGATGGAAACGGAAATACCACAACCGCCAATTTTGTCTCCGGATTAATGAAAACCGTCCCCCCGCTAAATGAGCTTTTTAATATGGCCGGACTAAATCTCCCAACCTATTTAGCTACAAAAGATGAAAAAACGGAGGAAGAGGAGAAATAGAACAGGAGAATATATCTTTCAGAAATTATAAAAACGTACTTTTTCGATAAGATCAATTCTAAACAACATGAACAATCTGAAAAACAAGAAAATGATACTTGTAATAATGTCATTTTTGTTTTTGAGTTATACAAATGCCACAAATCAAACAAATGGCAATATTACCCGCTTTGACAGTGGCTTTTCTCTTCATCAAGACACAATTTTTGTAGATGTAAAAGGCGAAATGACACACGCACTTAAATATCAAAACAAATACTACGTATTGTTTAAGCAACAAATTCTAAAATATGGTGGTTATGGGAGAAGATGGTTATACATTTTTTCAGGTGGGAAAATAGAGAAGATAGTTGATTTTCCTGAAAAACTCAAAACTGTATATTTGGATTTTTATGTGAAAAATGACAGCATTATTTTGAAGCCATATATGGAAAAACAAATCTATTTCTTAGATATACAGAATTCTGCATGGATAGAAATTGATAAGACTGACGATTTGATATTTGAAGATGAAGAATATCAAGTATATTCTTTGGATTTCGGTGAATGGGGTGGAAAAACGTGGTTTGTAGATAAAGAATCGGGCATTCAATACTTAATAGAAGCAACAACTCCATTGGTCAATAAAATCCAATCAATATACTACTTAACAAATTCATTCAGAGTATTAAAAATCGAAAGTCCTTACAAATTAAACAAATGTTATGATGATATCACTTATGAAAACATTAAAACGAGTGGAAGATGTTATGATTGGTACGGAAAACCGATAGGTTTTGAAGTCGTATATGAAGATAAGCCTGCAGATTATTATTATTTTGATTTTTCGTATCACCCTCGAATTGTTACATCGTTTGTTTGGGAAGATGAATTATTACATATTTATGAAACCGATACGGCAGTTTATGTCGCAACAATTGAAAACAACTCAATAAAACCCATTAAGAAAATAGGAGAAAATATGAGTTTTTATAAATGGACTGACTCCTATCGTTGCAGGAATTTGAATGGGAATAACGAATTATTGAAATTTCGGACAGAAAACGAACAACTATTTGGTTTAATGGAAATTATTGACGACGAAGTATTTGTGCATTATATTGCAAATATTGCAGAATTAAAGCCTAAACCTTGCGGATCAGCTAAAGCCGATACAATTTTTATGAAACGTTTAGATCTTATTTTGTCCCATTTTCATGATTTAAAATTACAAAATATTGATTTAATAGAACAAAAATGGGGAACTTTTGATATCACACCTGAGCGTTGGGAAACTTCCAAATCATACTTAATTGAGGAAGATTCTTTGATATCAAATTCAATTCATTATTTAGCTACTGAAACAAATAATTTGAAACGAATTACTTTTGAGTGGGACGAACCAAATTTTATGAATTGGCATCTTGAAGAATTGACGAAAGAAAGATTTGTTGAAAAATTAGGTTTTTTAGAAAATTATATCACACAAAAAATAGGAAAGTCAACAGGGAAAAAGTCAAGAGGATATTTTGATGTAACAGTTTGGGAAA
>JAJDJJ010000110.1 GCA_030267125.1 Bacteroidales bacterium OttesenSCG-928-B11 | reverse complement strand
TCAAATGGGGAATCCTCGATCTTTTTTGCTTTGTAGTCGGGATCAATGCCCCACTCCGTGTGTTGTTTATCGGTGTCAAACATAGGGCAGGCGGAAAATCTCACCGACCAACCATTGGGTAGTTCGCTGGAGAGGGGCATGCCACCGCCGCCGCCGGTTTTATCGCCGACAATAGCGGCTGTGGGACAGCTTTTCATTCTGCATACAAAGTCGTTGGTGGCGCTATAAGACATCCTGTTTGTTAAAACCACCACTTTTTTATCCCATCTTAGCGAATAGTGGGGTTTTGTGACCACTTCCGTCAACTCGGAAAAATCGGAATGCCCGGGGCCGGTTTTATGTGCGATGTATCCTGTAAGGGTCTCTTCTTGGAAGAAATAGGAGGCCAGCAGTTCGGAGTAGGACAAACTCCCCCCGCCATTGTTGCGCACATCGATAATGATGCCATTGCATTTTTTGAAATACTCGAAAATGTATGCCATTGTTGCATCGCTCACCGCATTGCTAAAGCTGCCATAATAGATGTAGCCCACCGTGGGTGTGATTTTTTTATAACACATACCGCCCGCCATCAGATAATTGTCTCCTAAATAGTGCTCGGAGAAGATTACTTCTCTGTCAAAATTAGCCGGATAATCGGTGTACCAATCCCAATAGCGGCTGGTGTTGAACGGGGAGTAGAGATTCACGTGCCCGTCTTTAAGCTCGTTTAGCATGGCGGCAAACACATTGAACAGATCGTTATCGCTTTTTGCGTTGACCGTAGCATTCTCATATTTTTTATATATCGCATCCCAGTCTATCTCTTTGTAGTCCAAGTAACAATAGCGGGTATCAATAATCTCCCAAAGTTTTTCATAATTTTGTCTGGGGGCGTTGGGCAATCTTTCCGGATCTTTGAAGCAGCCGGTGAAAACGAATAAAATGAGCAGTATATAACAAATTAATATTCTATTTTTCATTGCAACATTCGTATTAAGAGTGATTAATAGATGACGGTGTTTTTCGGCGGATTACTTTTCCGTCCGGCAAAGGTGACAATATTTTTTTGCCAACCCAGCATAATGCCGCCATATTTTCGTTTATAGAAATTCTCACCCACATAATACTTCAACAGGTTTCGTTGGACACCTATTCTGAAAATCGAGTTTTTGAAGGGGATATCCAACGAATAATATCGATAAAAGGCATATTTATTATGGAAGGAGGTAAAATGCGAAACATTTTGTTTTCCTTCGAGGTAAAAAATCTCATAGTAGGACGCGCCCATCTCCGGTGCGAATACCAGCCCCATAATGGGCGCAGCTATCGAGAAATTGAACTGCAAGACTCTTTTTTTTGTAGGGATCTTCCATCGTCCTTGCGCCGCCAAATTGACCGAAGCGCCAAGATCGAGGTTGCCGACATTATTGGTATTGCCGGGAAGCATCCGTCCGCCAATCTCTGGGGTGACCGTTCCACCGAGGAGAATACTAAATTTTTTATCCCGTCTGAAATGATAGTACATTCCCCATTTATACTCGAAGCTCAAATAGGTCATTGCTGCTGTCCGCGCAGGATTCAGCGTTACCGCCACATTGAGTGTATAGCAATTCTGCATCGACAGATTGGGTCGTTTCTCACTCCAAACTCTGCGCACATCCTGTCGGTATTGAAGTCCATAGCCATTGTAATAGAGCGGCGAAAGATAGCCGTCATACAACTCGAACTGCAACAGCGAAAGATCGTGGCTTACATTTTTCGGCAAATAGATTTTCTCTGGGAGTGTGTCTTGCGCGAAAATACTCCCAGCCAAAAAGAGAAAGGGAAAAAGGAGAAGAGGTATTCTCAGATCATTACGGTGGTTTTTTGTATGATTTCGAGTCATAAATTTTCTATTTATGATGTATATTCCTTCATTTTCCTTTTTCCCGTCAGGTATTATTTTTTCGTCTGATTGGCCACTTCGTCCATCAATTTTTTCAGGGTTTCTTCATCGGCGAGGAAGTAATCCTTAAGGACGTTGAAGTTCTCGTCTAATTCAAAAATATAGGGAATGCCGGTGGGCAAATTCAAGGATATAATATCTTGGTCGGAGATATTTTTCAAATACTTGATGATCCCTCGCAAGCTATTTCCATGAGCGGTGACCAGCACCTCCTTATACTCTTTAAGTTTAGCAGTGATATCATTTTGCCAAAGCGGGACAATGCGGTTCACGGTATCCAGCAATGCTTCGGTTCCGGGATGCGCTGCTTCATCTTCAATTCCTTGATAGCGAGGATCGTGGTTCGGATGACGGGGATCGTCTTCCGGAATGGCAGGCGGACGCACATCATAGCTTCTTCTCCAAAGTTGCACTTGATCCGCGCCGAACTTTTCCACCATCTCGGTTTTGTTCATCCCTTGCAGGTTACCGTAGTGTTTCTCGTTCAACTGCCAGCGTTTTTCGTCGGGGATCCACAACAGCCCCATCTCTTCCAAGATAAAATTGTTGGTTTTGATCGCCCGGGTTAGCAATGAAGTAAACGAATACCTGAAATTGAAGCCCGCTGCTTTCAAAGATCTGCCGGCTTCCTTGGCTTCGCGCACACCGCGTTCGGTGAGGTCTACATCCGTCCAACCGGTGAAAAGGTTGAGTTCATTCCATTCGCTTTGTCCGTGTCTGACTAATACTAATTTGTACATGGCTATAATTTGTTGTTTTTATTGGGAAAAATGACGGTGGGTTTGAAGGTCTTCGCTTCTTCGAAATCCATGCTACAGTAAGAGATCACAACCACTTGGTCGCCAACCAGCACTTTGCGGGCGGCCGGGCCGTTCAAACAGAGCACGCCGGAGTCCTTCTCTCCCTTAATGACATACGTCTCGAATCTTTCCCCGTTGTTAATATTGAGCACCTGAACTTTTTCGTTTTCAATCAAATTAGCAGCACGCATCAAAGTTTCATCGATAGTGATGCTGCCCACATAGTGCAAGTTAGCCTCTGTCACGGTGACGATGTGTATTTTAGATTTTAAAACTTCGATCTGCATAAAATTCTATTTTTCATTTATTTATATCTGATATTATCAATCAAGCGGACATCCCCGAGATAGATGGCCACACAGCCCATCACGCCGTCATGGCCGTTGAAATCCGCAACCGGCTGGAGTGTGTTTTCATCCGCGATTTCAAAATAGTCTAAACGGAAATCCGGATATTTTCCCAGTTCATTATTTACAAACTCTTTGACATTCTGCACCGTACAAGGAGTTATCCGGGTAGATGCTTCCAAAATACGGGCGATATTGCCGGCCAGCACAAACTGCTCGGGGGTTAATCGCCGGTTTCGGGAGCTCATCGCCAAGCCGTTGCTTTCGCGGACAATGGGACAAGCCACGATTTGTACATCCAAATTATTATCTTTAACCAACTGACGGATAATCGCTAATTGCTGAAAATCCTTTTCTCCGAAATACGCTTTATCCGGATTAATCCAGTCGAACAACCGTTTGACAATGGTGGCTACACCGTTGAAATGCCCGGGTCGTGAAGTTCCTTCCATCACTTTTTCCAGCTGACCGAAATCAAATTTTTCCGACGGCGGTTCGGGATAAATCTCTGCCTGGGTCGGCATAAAAACAATGTCAACATACTCCTCGATTTTAGCTATATCTTGCTCCGGAGTTTTGGGATAACTCTCCAAATCTGACATTTGGTTGAATTGGGTGGGGTTGACGAAAATCGAACAAACCACCACTTCCGTCTCATCGTGTGCCCGCTTGATCAACGAAAGATGTCCGTCGTGTAGCGCGCCCATCGTAGGCACAAAGCCGATCGACTTTCCGTTGCTCCTGATCCGGAACAGCACATCCTTCAATTCTTCAACCGTTTCAATAATCAATAATCCAGCCATCTTAGTATTTTTACTTACTCTATATTCTTCAAAATCCGTAATATATCCAATTCCAACGTCTCAGAAGGCGATTCCACAATCCTTCCAACCTCAACTCCATTTTTCTTGAATAAGAACGTCGGGACAAACTCAATGTTCGCTCCGGCAATATCAATATCACCTGCTTTTTTGTTTCGATCGCAACCGATATAAGTCATGTTTACTTTTTCCAACAGTGTTGAATTTTCCGTTATTTTCAAAAAATGGGGTAGCAGTTCTTTCGAGTCGCCACACCACGCTCCGAAATAGATATCGACAGCAAGGCCGGATAGTTCCAAATCGGCAATTTTCACGTCGTCGATTTCTCGAATCGCTTCCATATCAATATCATACTCAGCATAGTATTTTTCCATTTCCGGATAGTAGTCGCCGGAGGCTATCTCTTCCCACGCGCCAATTCCAATCGGCACCTCATAACCTTTAGCCTCGTCCAATTCCCAATGGAAGGATTGTGATTTTAATTCGGAAAACATGCAACTGACAATCATACAATAAAATAACGTCAACTTTTTCACACGGTTATCTTTTTCGTTTCTATGGTCATATCCCGCTCGCATGAGGCACAGCCATCCCCACAAGTATCGTTTTTTCGTCACGCCCGGTTCACTGTCCAAAAAA
>JAJDJJ010000109.1 GCA_030267125.1 Bacteroidales bacterium OttesenSCG-928-B11 | reverse complement strand
AGATTGTGAAAAATATTTTTAAAATGCAGTTATCTGATAACTACTATCATACATATTTTATAGAGGTTTTATCCAGCGCAGATGTTGCATATATTGTATATCTTTGCATATTCCGAAATGCACAACTGAAATTTAACAAAACTAAACATCTAAGCAACTAAAAATACAGACAACTATAGCGGACTCTTTTAAACCAAACTTAACGTTAATGCACGCTTCCTTACAATTCCGAACTAAATATATCTAAACTAAATACATACTGACCAAACACAACATTTACTCAATCCCCGATTTTTCTATGCCATACCCCTCTAAATCCTACTCTGCAAACTAAAAATCACACCCTAATAATACCTTCCCATCTCTCAAACTAATTTTACTGCCATGGCTGAAAATGAAAAAAAAGATCTGATAAAATCCGATTATTACCCGAAATCTGCACTGCAGTATGTTTACCCAATTAATCAATTGGAACTCAAACAATTAATCGATGAACTACGTTTAAGAGGATATAGCCGCAATACCATTAAAACATATTCGGGCGAATTTACTCAGTTACTCTACCTGCTAAAAAATTATCCGGTAAAGAGTCTCCCGCCCGAAAAACTCCGCTCCTACCTTTTGTATTGTGTCGAAGTTCTGAAACTTTCCGAAAATCAAATCCATAGTCGCCTGAATGCTATTAAGTTTTATTTCGAGAAAGTACTGAAGAGAGAGAAATTTTTCGCAGAAATTCCCCGCCCGAAAAAAAGGCAGATTCTTCCTAAAGCTCTAAGTAAAGAGGAGGTGAAAAAGCTTTTTTCTGTCATTCGAAACCCAAAACACCTGCTCATAATGAAACTCTGTTATGGCATGGGACTTCGAGTTAGCGAAATTGTTAATCTGAAAATAGCAGATATTGATAGTAGCCGCATGCTTGTGCTGATAGAATCGGCAAAAGGAAAAAAAGACCGCTATGTACCTCTGCCTGAATCAGTATTGACCGAAATGAGACAATATTACCTACTATATAAACCCAGAATATATCTTTTTGAAGGACAATACGGAGATGCTTACTCTAAAAGAAGTGTCCAAGCTGTGTTTAAAACAGCCATGCGAAAAGCTAATATTCATAAAGCCATAGGTATGCATGGATTAAGACATAGTTATGCAACCCATCTGATGGAAGCCGGAACAGATATGGCGCTAATTCAGAAATTATTGGGACACCAAAATATAAAAACCACCGAAATTTATGCCAAAATCTCATTTAAGGAGGTAGTAAAAGTGAGAAGTCCTTTGGATAGCATGGAGTTATAAATCATTACCCGAAATCTCACATCTACTAACCATCATTCACTTCTTACTACTTTCGCCCGACCCGCCTTGCTCCGCGCAAAAACCTCCGTGTCATACATCGCCTCACATTGTACGGCTGGCAATACGAAATCACCAAGATAGGAAGCGGTTAGGCGAATCCTTACCTTCACAGACTGGTTACGACCTAAGTCGAAATAACTCAATACCCGATCATCACGGATATCCTGGTAAGTGATTTTATTTTGGCGAGAACTGCTATTGCCAGCATTATAATAATCGTTTTTATCATCGTCATAATAATCCTCTTCATCATAATAACGGGAGTTACGATTGCCATATTGATTATCATCGGTAGACGAATTGAGCCTTTCGTTGTTAATCTCCCAACCCGATGGAACGATATGGGTGAGTGCCAAATCTGTGTAACTCTTGTTTGCACTAATATTTTTCACCTCAACAACAGCATAAAAATCAACACCTTGCACTAATTTTTCCGCATCAATTTTTCCCCCGTCCATATCTTCATAATGCACTTCCAAACGAATATTACTGTTCTTGGCTGGTAGCGTATCGCGTACGGGGGTGTATTTCGAGGTAGTGCTTACATAAATTATGCCATCACTTTTATTGGTTACTTTCAAAGTTCGATTACCTGTTTTATTGGATATGTCTTGCTGAAAGATGCTCTTAGCAGAGACAATCGTTTCATTTTTTTCGTTATCGATATGCCAGTCAAATTGAAGTGAACCGGACATTTTTTCTGCCATTTTGCCCATAGCCATCAAGCCAAAGGCAGTGGATTGCGTGGAAAAAGAGTATTCTTTCGCCATTTTTTCGGAGATTCGTCTCGCCTGTTGGAATGCCTCCTTATCTTGCCCTAACAACAACATCGTCTCCAAAATCATCGCATCATCCCGAATCGGAGAGCCATAGTTATAATAAGTTGTCGGTGAAGTTGCCGCAGCCTTGTTTTTCACTAACTCTTCAGCCACATTTTTGTTTCCGATGAGCGCATACGTAGCTGCCAATCTCCAAAGAGTTTGTACATCAAGATCTTTCATCTCTTTCAGACGATTCATAGCACCTTTTTCGGACGAGCCGACTAATGCCAATGTATACAATCTAAATGCTTGCGTCAACGTGGCATGATCATAGTAATAGGAGGAACCTTGATATGAAGTGGCGCGCCAACTACGAGCTTTATCACGCTGATACTGTTTCCACTTATCAATCACTTCCTGATTCACCTCGTAACCTTTCTCTTTAGCTGTCACAAGGAAAAGTCCGGCATAGGAAGTCACCCACTCGTTCGGTTCGCTACTGCCCGGCCAGTAAACAAATCCACCACTGCTGGTTTGGCGGGCATACAGCGATTGGATTGCTTCTCGCACATTAGTCGTAATTCGCTCCTTCTCCTCCTGATCCACATCTTTGAAATTCGAAATGTAAAGTAGAGGTAAGGCACAGGAAGTCAATTGCTCCGTGCATAGGTGATGATAATTATACAAGAAATCTACACGTCGGCTGATGTCCACAAACGGAATGCGCGACACTTCCATCTTCGCCCAACTATCACTACCAGCATTCACCACAAAAGGCAATGTTGCTGATTCGCCGACTTCCAACAACCTATTAGTCAAATTGATGACAGGCGGGTTGGGATTTCGCACATCGATCTCAATTGTCTCCACCGCCGTTTGTCCGTTACCCGTCGCCGTAATGGTGATCTTCTCCACGCCGGTGAGTGAACCGGATTTCAACAAGAAATTGACGATTTGGTCTCCGGGTTGCTCGAACTTAATGGTTTGACTGGATTCCTCGGCAAGTTTCAGTTTTCCGGTGGTTGCCACTTTCACCGTTACACTTTTCACCGTCTTTTCCATAGAAAAAATGTTGATCGGCAGAGAGATCGTCTCGTCTGTACTGGTCACCCTCGGGAGTGAGGCAAGCACCATGAGCGGCGAACGCACGGGCACGGTCTTCTCAGCATTACCGTAAGCGTCCTCCTGACCTGCCACCACCATAATCCGCACCGACCCAATATAAGATGGCATCATGATTTTGTGGCTCTTCTCTTCACCCTTCTTCAACGTGAAAGGACCAAGGAACTTCACCACCGGCTTGAATCGGTTGGCTTTCGGATCAGGACGTTTGCCACCCTCATCACCACCAATAGCCAACATGGTTCCCAGTGTGCCGGTTTGCGCACCGATCACCAAATCATACATATCCCATGTCTTGACACCCAGCGCCTCTCGGGCATAGAAATGACTCCACGGGTCGGGTGTCTTGAAATTGGTGATATCCAGCAATCCCTCATCCACAACCGCTAACGTATAAGTCATTGATCGTTTGTTTTTTTCAGATACTTTCACCGTAAATTCCTTCTCAGGTTGCAGCACCTCAGGAGCAATAATCACCGGATCCAAAATAGAGGATTTATTATGTACGAAGATCGGAATCACCCCATACATGCGGAGTGGCAAATCATTCTCTTTATCATGCGGTTGTATGACGCTGATGTGCAGATAGACATTCGGAGACATCGCTTCTGTGATTTTAAAAGTGTGCTTAGTCTCCGTATTTTCATTCAGTATAACCCACTCTCTGTGGAGCACTTCTGCTCCATTTTCAATAGCAACCAACGCTCTCCCACCCTTTGCCCCCGGAATAAATACCGAGGCCACATCACCCACTTCGTAGCTCTCCTTATCTGCCGCAAAAGTCAGCATCTTCAAGGCAGTCGGATCTTCTTTGTTGGATCTGCCACGCCATATCGGCCAATCAATCATCACGAAACCACCGGTCGCATGACCGCTCTTCCGATCCACTACGTAAACGAAAAAGCGTCCCCAATCGGGGTAATCGACCTTGAAGTCGATTTCCCCCCTTCCATTGGAAATCTTCACCTTGCCGGATGCAATAGCCGTATTGGAGCGACTTTGCAAATAAGAGGTTAATGAATAGGAGTCATACTCATACCACCAATTCCAACCCATCTTATAAATTTTATACTCTATCTCATCGTTGTTGATCGGCTTGCCATCCCCATTCACTGCCACCACTTCGAAAGTATGTTTCACATCGGTTTCAAGATAATCATACCTGTTTTTCACACCCAAATTGATACCAACGTAGGATTCAAACGGGGAATAGGAAACCGATTTGGAAAAAATACTCACATCGCCACCTTTCTCGAAAATTCGGCAGATAAGATTGGCTTTCATCATACCCGGCATATTCGAGGACGATGGCAAATCAACATTGA